>JBOGVI010000145.1:0-18584 GCA_050692695.1 Actinomycetota bacterium | reverse complement strand
CCTCGGAGCCAACTCCCCCATCGCGGCGCTGGTGCTGTGGAGTGCCTGGCGCCCCGAGCGGCAGGCTCGCTCGGCACCGGTCGGAAGATCACCTCGGTCCGACCCGCCCGACGGCGGGTCGACGATTTCACCACGCCCGTCCGCTGACCGGCGACGGGACCTGAAGGCCGGCGACTATTCGTCGCCCGGCACGCCGCCGAAGCGCCGGCTTCGCTTCTGGAAGTCCCGGATGGCCTCGTACAGGTGCTCGCGGTTGAAGTCCGGCCACAGGACTGGCGTGAAGTACAGCTCCGAGTAGGCCGCTTGCCACAGCAGGAAGTTCGAGATCCGCTCCTCGCCGCTGGTTCGGATGATGAGGTCGGGGTCGGGCGTGTCGGGGTGGTACAGCCGCGAGGAGATGCTCTCGGGAGTGAGCTTCTCCCCCCGCAGCCGACCGGCGTCGTGCTCGGCCAGGATCTTCTTCACCGCGTCGACGATCTCGACCCGTCCGCCGTAGTTGAAGGCGATGGTCAGCCTCATCCCGGTATTGTCCCGGGTGAGCTCCTCGGAGATGTCCATCTCCCGGAGCACCGAGCGGGGGACGCGCCAGTCCCGACGGCCAAGGAACCGGACCCGGACGTCCATGGCGTCGAGCTCGTCGCGTCGCCGGCGAAGGAGCCCTCGGTTGAACCCCATGAGGTACCGGACCTCGGCCTTCGGCCGGTTCCAGTTCTCCGTGGAGAACGCGAACATGGTGAGCCACCCCAGGCCAACCTCCACACCACCCTGGACCGTGTCCCACATGGCCTGCTCCCCCGCCGCATGGCCCTCGGTCCTGGGAAGCCCGCGTTGCGTGGCCCACCGGCCGTTGCCGTCCATGACGATGCCGACGTGCGCGGGGACCCGGGTGGGGTCGATGTCGGACAGGTATGTGCTCATGGCGCCAGGCTCCCGGCCAGGATGGGGAGACTCTTCATCCGCCGCTCCAGGTGGTACTCGGCGAATCCGAACAGCAGCCAACGGGCCTCGCGTCGGACCGCGAGGTTGGGAGCCGAGCCATTCGCGTCGAGGAGACCGGCGCCTGCCAGCCCGCCGAGGTACCCGAGCGCCTCCCATGAGGCTTGGCCGGCATCGTGCTCGGCGCAGGCCCGGCACACCGCGCCGCCCTGGCCGCTGGCGAACAGGTCGGGGCCGGGCCGACCACAGACCGCGCAAGCGGTGAGGCTGGGGTGGAATCCCGAGAGCGACAGCAGTTTCAGCAGGAACGACTCGGCCACCGCGGCAGGGTCGGCCGGCCGGGTCTCCAGGGCCCGGAGGCCCGAGAGCAGTAGCAGGAACAGGCGGACGTTCCGTTCGTGCTCCTCGGCCACCTTGTCCACGGCCTCGAGCATGGTCTCCCCCGCCGCGAACAGCCCGAGGTCGTCGCGAAGGGCCCGGAACGGCGAGATGATCTCGGCCTGGCTGATCGTGTCGAGCGAGCTCCGGCCCCGATAGACCATCAGCGAGACGTGCGTGAAGGGCTCGAGGCGGGCCCCGAACCGGCTGGTCGTCTTGCGGATGCCCTTGGCTACGGCCCGGACCTTGCCGGCGCCCTGGGTCATCACGGTGACGATCTTGTCGGCCTCGCCCAGCTTCACCGAACGAAGGACGACGCCCTGTTCCTTGTAGAGGGGCATCACCCGAATCGTAGCGCCCGGCCCGGACCGGGTTCCGGGTACGGGTTTGGCGATTCCGTGACATCGGGGGCGGGCCGCACCTGTCCGTGCGGCCTGCCCCCTCCCAAGGATTCCGCCTGCGTCGGCCCTAGCCCATGGCCTCCATGTTCCTCGAGACCACCTCGATGGTCTTCGCCAGCTCGTCCGTGGGGCTGAACTCCACAACTTCGGTCCCGGCGTAGATCCTCGGCGTGTGCCCGCGGCCCACGTAGTACGCCTGCCCGGCGGTGATCTCTTCCTCCCCGTCCGCCGTGACGTACGCGAGCTTCCCCTTCAGCACAACGCCCCAGTGCGAGGCCTGGCATCGGTCATCCGGCAAGCCCTTGAACAAGGGCGCCAGGTCGGCGTCCGCCGTGTAGCGCTCGAACCCGACCGTGTAGCCTCCGACCTCCTGGTAGTGACCTTCGAAGCCCTCCGCCTCGACGTGCTCCGTGGCCTGCTCCTTCGACGCCTTCGGCATTCCTCCTCCTTCCCGACCCAGGTTGTGGAAGTTCGAACGAAACCAGAGCGTGTCCTTGCCTGCAACCCGCCTACGGTCAGGCGCCGGTCCGCTGCTCGGCCATCCGGGCAAGGTTCCGGACGCCTCGTCGGGCTAGGCCCTCCGACGCCTTGAGAGCGAGGGCCGACAGCACGGGTACCTTGAACACGGCGAGCATCCCGGGGAGCTCGCTGATGCGCGTGATCCGCACCGTGCACCGGATACGGCACGAGCCTCCTTCGGACACGAGCTCATACCGGTGGACGTTCGTCCAGTCGACGCGCTTGCCCTTCTTCGTCTGTAGGCACGCCTCGGTGACGAACTCGAAGACCCGGGGACGGGTCGCCTCGGTCACCACCGAGACGTCGGTGAACTGCCCCATGGGATCCGTGCCTTCCGTGCGGAACTCGGTTCCCACCCCGGCCGGGCCCTCCGGAGCCTCCAAGGACACCAAGCGTGTCTTCTTCCCCTGCCGCTCACCCGCCCACACCAGGTGGCTCCGCAGGTCGGCCAGCAAGTCGTAGACGACCTCTGCCGGAGCCTGGGGGCGCTCCTCGACCCGGATGACGATCTCTTGCTTCAGAGCGTTGGCTCGCCCGTTCCCCACACGCCGCGTCACCATGACGTAACTCCTTCCATCGTCTGACGGGGGATAGTGGACCGGGCGGCGCCGGGAAGGATCGGGAAGGTTCCCTATTTCCGGGAGCGACCCTCGACGGGGAGCTCGTTCAGGTTTCGGCGTGCCCAGACCGCCGCCTCGCCGCGGGTCCGGACGGACAGTTTGGCGAGCACGTTGCTCACATGATGCCCCGCAGTCTTTGTGCTGATGAACAGGCGGGCGGCGATCTCGGCGTTCGTGACCCCCTCCGCCAACAACCGGAGGACCTCTTGCTCGCGGCGGCTGAGCAAGCCGACGTGCTTGGGACCAGTCCGGCCACCAACCCCCTGTCGGCGCAGGAGGGCCGCGGCGGCGTCGGCGTCCCGCGGCGCGCCGAGGCGCTCGAACTCGGCGAGGGCGGTACGTGCCTCGCCCACGGCGACCTCGGGCTGGGAATCCTCGATGGCCCGGGCCAACTCCGAGCGGGCCCGGGCGGCCTGGAGGGCCATCCCCTGCGCGGCGAAGCGCGACAGTGCCGACTCCAGTTGCCGGACCGCGCCTCGGTTGCCGGCGGCCACGCCTACGCGCCCCCGCGCCAGGTCCGTCGCGGCTGCGATCCGGGGTAGTCTGGACCGCTCGGCGACGCCGGCCAGTCGGTCGGTCGTGGTCGACGCGCCTTCCACGTCACCCTGGGCAAGCTGCACGTCAACAAGCAGCGCAAGGAACGGCGCCGCGAGGACGTTGTCGTCGCCCACGGCGTTGAGCCTTCGGTGGAGGAGCGCTGCCGCCAACGCCGTCTGGCCTCTCACCAGGTGCAGGGTCGCAAGCGCATGAGCAGCTTCGGGCAGCTCCTCGAAGCCGGCGAGCAGCTGCTCGGCCTCTTCGATCCGTCCCTGCATGAGACGCAGCTCGGCGAGCTTGGCGGCAGGGTGCACGCAGCGGGATCTATGTCCTGCCGCCTTGAGGGCGCCCAGTCCCTCGGCGAGCATGCCCTCGGCCTGCTCCCACTCCCCCGAGGCCACGAACATCTCCGCGCAGCAGGCATAACAGAACCCGAGAACGGCCACGTCGTTGTGGTTGCGGATCCATGCCTCAACCACCTGTCCCCACTGCTCGACCCGCTGCCAGTCCGCCGCCAGCTCGAAAGCCGCAACGGCGACGCATGTGACATCCCCGATCGTTTCCAGGCTCCGGACGTCGCCGCCGGTGGCGGCCGCCATCGCCTCATCGATCTTCGCAGTGCCGGCCTCCACCTCGCCGGCCGCGATCTCCGCGTAGCCCAGCCGCGCCAGCGCCGCCGCCTCGAGGTCCGGATCGCCGAGGCGCCTGGCGAGCGCCATCGCCTCCTCGGCGTTTCGGCGAACCTCGGCCGGCTCATTCGCGCGCTCCGCTCGAGTGAGGGCCAGCCAACCGTGCTGGACCCCGGGGTGGGTATCCCGCAGCAGTCCCTCGGCCCGCGCGTACCAGCCGCTTGCGGCGGCGGCGTTCCCATGGACGGCCGCGTACTCGCGGGAGAGCCAGAGGGCGACCGATGCCGCGAGCGCCGCGTCCCCCCGTGCGCGGAACCCGGCGTACGCCTGCTCGAGCCGGGAGATGGCCCCATCGACGTCCTGGAGCCACCAGAGGGCGCGCCCCACCCCTTCCTCGGCCTCCGGAGACGGCGCCTCCGCGAGGGCGGCCTCGAAGGCGGCGCGGGCGCCCTCCCAGTCCCCCGAGGCCAGGGCCACACGACCCTGACCGAGGACTGCCTCCGTCGCGCCCATCGGGTTTCTCTCCCCCATCCGAGTCGGAACATTACGCCGAAGGGCTTGCGTCGCAATCGGGGAGATGAGAAAGGTCGCCCTTCGTCGCGGCCGTCGCCGGCTCGGGTGGCCGGGAGGTCAGGCTCGAGCGGTCCGCACCAGGAAGCTCGCGATGGACGTCAGCCGGCGGAACTGGGCGAAGTCGTTTCCTGCCCGCCATGGAGCGTTTCGCCATGCCGAACGACGACCTCACCATCCACGGTGAGCTCGTCCACCACGCCCACAACGATGGAACGGATCGGGGCAACGTCCAGGCCAACCACTTGCCGGGCGGAGTTCCCCTCGTCGATGATGAGGACGGTCTCGCCGGCGCCGGCTCCCACCGTGTCCGAGGCGATGACGTAACTGCCGTCCGGCCGCCCTGAGGCGTCGAGGAGGTCGCACAACAGGAGCTTTCGACCCTGGAACACCGGCGCCTCGATCGTGGCCACGACCGTCCCGACCACCCGTCCCACCTTCACGTGGCCCCTCCTCGGAGCTCCTCGACCGCGTCCACGATGCCCACGATGGCGTGGTCCACGGGGACGAACGTCTCGCGGAGGGCCTGGGCGGCCTCCCGGGCCCCCACGAAGTAGATCAGCTCCCCCGGACCGGCCATGTACACGCCGTCGGCGGCCACCACCGGGGTTCCCCGTGGCCGTTGGTGCCGATCCAGGGGCTGGACGATCAGGAACTTCACTCCGTCGAGCCCGTCGGCTTTCACCGTCGCAACCACGGTCCCGATCACCCGGCCGAGCTGCATGGGCTACCCGGCCTTCTCCACGCCGTGGGCCCGAAGAAGGAAGCGAGGGTCGGCCACGAGGTTCTCGCCCATGCCTTCGTGCAGACGGGGGATCACCACGTGGGCAACCTCCTGTCCCGAGCCGGCGATGCGGGCCACCCCGTACTCGACGGCCGCCTCGACCTCGGCCACCTCGCCGCCGAACAGCACGTAGCCCTTGCCTCCGAGCTCGTCGGCCAGGCGCAGCTCCCGGATGGCCACTCGAGCCCCCTTCACACCGGCGTCGGCGGCGTGGATCACCGACGCCACCGTGCTGGTCTCGATGACACCCAGGGCCTCCCCGCCGTCCTCGCGACGGGTCCCGCCGATGGACGTCACAACCTCGGGGTGGACGTCCGGCAGGAACACGACGTCTACGAGGGAGCTCGCCCCCACCTCCCGCCCGGCCTCGACTGCCTCCTCCACGTCGGCGGTCAGTCCCCCGACCAGGACGAGATACTTGCCCGGATGCACCGTGCCAGCCCTGATCACCTCGAGCGGGGCTCGCTTGATCATGGCGTCGCCGGCCTCGATCCCCCTGGCGATGGAGTCGAATTCGAGGACGGCGATGGCGGGCTGCATGGCTACACGATCCGAAGGGCCCCGACCACCGTGATCCGCCGCTCCCGGCAGAAGGTCCGGGCCCGGGTCAGTCCGTCTCCAGTGGGGCTGGCGATGGAGTAGGACGTGAAACCCTCGCCGCCCTCGCCGAGTCCGGCGAAGTTCGGCCCGTTCGCCACAAAGATGCTGCAGTTCATGGCCCGGGCCATGCGGGTGATGGTCTCGACGTTGGTGGAGTGGATCACCGCGGTGTGCCGGAACCCGTGCTCCGACTTCGCGGCGAGGTCGATGGCTTGATCCACGTTGGGCACGCGCGCCACCGGCATCACCGGCATCATCTGCTCGGTCCACACCAGGCTGTGATCCGTGGGGACCACGGCCACCGCGAGGCGGACCTCCTCGCCGACCCGGATGCCGATCTCGGCCAGGATCGCCGAGGCGTTCTTGCCGATCCATCGCGGGTCGATCACGCCCGGCTTGTTCGGGGGGCCCATCTCCTTGAAGATCACCCGCTCCAGCCGCCTGAGCTCGTGCTCCTTCAGCACGTAGGCCCCCTGCTGGGCCATCGCCCGGACGAGCCGGTCGGCCACGCCGTCGACGACGATCGTCGTCTTCTCGTCGGTGCACACGACGTTGTTGTCGAACGATCCGCCGGCGATGACGTCGCGGGCCGCCTTGTCGACGTCGGCGGTCTGATCGACCACCGCCGGCGGGTTGCCCGGCCCCGCCGTGATGGCCCGCTTGTCGGACTTCAGGGCCTCCCGGACCACGCCCGGGCCTCCGGTCACCAGGAGCAGCCGGACGTCGGCATGGTGCATGAGCTCCTTCGCGCTGTCGATGGTCGGCTCGGGGATCGCCGCCACGAGGTTCTCGGGCCCGCCCCCCGCCACGATGGCCCGGTTGATCAGCCGGACGTTCTCGGCCGAGACCCGCTTCGCGTTGGGGTGGACGTTGAACACCACCGCGTTGCCCGCAGAGATGATTGAGATGGTGTTGTTGATGACCGTTGAGGTGGGGTTGGTGGTGGGGGTGATGGCCGCCACCACCCCGAAGGGGGCGAACTCCGTGACCATCATCCCCTGGTCCCCGGTCGCCGCCTCGGACTCGAGATCCTCCGGCCCGGGGGTCTTCGTGGTGACCAGGACGTTCTTCCGAGCCTTGTCGGCGGCGCGCCCCAGTCCGGTCTCGGCGTGCGCCATCTCCGCGAGGCGCTCGGCGTTCTCGAGCATGGCGCCCCTTATGGAGGCCACGATCCGCTTCCGGCCATCCAGCCCGATCCGGCCGTAGGCCTGGAACGCGCGAGAGGCTGCGGCCACCGCTTCGTCGATAGTGGCGAAGATGCCCTCTCCCAGTTCGGCCTGGGAGGTCCTGGCGAGCTCCTCTTCCGCCCGGAGGCCGGCTCCGGCGTCGGGCCCGGCTTGGCCCAGCCTGGCCTGGACCCGCGCGATGATGCCCTGGATCTCCTCCTGCGTGAGCGTCTTCATGCCTCACTCACCGCCCGGTACTTGTGGTAGCGGTCCTCGCCGCCCACCTCCCAGGTGTCCACGATGGCCATGATCACCGCGTCGCAGGGCCGGTCGCGGGTCGCTTCGGTCTGCCGGGCCGAGCTTCCCTGGGCCACCAGGACGACCTCGTCGACCCCGGCCCCCACAGCATCCGCGGCTACCACGAACTGCCCGGTCTCCTTGTCGTCCACGTCGAGGGTCCGGACCACCAGGAACTTGAGCCCGTCCATCGAGGGCTCCTTCCGGGTGGACACGAGCGTCCCGGCCACACGTCCGAGGAGCACGTCCGCCTCCTTCCTCCCGCCGGAGGGGACCGCGGGTCGGATCGCCGCGGCCCCCTCGGCCGAGCTTTCTACCGAGCCGCCGCCTTGCGCTTCCCCTGCCCCGTCTCTTCCTCCGCCGCTTCCTTGCGGCCGAGGGGCAGGACCAGGTCGATGTTCACGTGCGGCCGGGCGATCACGTGGCTGGCGACGAGCTCGCCCACCTTCTCGGCGTTCTGCACGCCGGCCTGCACAGCCGCCTTCACGGCGGCGACGTCGCCCCGCACCACGGCGGTCACGTAACCGCCGCCGGTCTCCTCGTACGAGACCAGCTCCACCTTGGCCGCCTTCACCATCGCGTCGGCGGCCTCGATCATGGCCGGAAAGCTCCGGCACTCGATCATCCCAAGGGCCTCAGCCATCGGTCCTCCTCCCTACCTGGTCGCTTCCCGACCTTCCAGTCCCTCGATGGCGGCCACCGCAGCCTGCCATCCCACGTCGATGTCCCGCTCCTCGCCGCCCAGGTACACCCTGCCCATCGAGCCGAACGCCCGAACCTCCAGGATGTTGATCTCCGCCGCCTTCTCCGCCTCGTTCGCCGCCAGGGCCGCGTAGGCCGCGGGCTCGCACTCCAGGACGTACAGGGTGTCCCCTCGGAGCAGCATCTGGCCGTGACGCTGCCGGTTGACCAGCTGGGCGTGGTGGTCGTCGACCCGGCGGATGATCTGGCTCGACAGGATCCGCGGCTTGATCCGGTCCTCCTCGCCAAGGGCGATCGCGTCGAGGATGGCCGCGCCCGCGGCCCGAGTCTCCGCCTGCTCCGGCGAGTGGACCTCCAGCAGGCCGAAGTATCGCTCGACGATCTGCATCCCCGGCTTCACCGCGGTGGCCTTGAGGGCCACGTCGGTGAGCCGGTTGATCTCGATCCCCGGGGCCACCTCGACGTTCAGGGATGCGTCGCCTGCGAGCGGCAGGAACCCCTGGGCTACGGTGCCCAGGAACGCAGCATATTGAGGCTGGAGGCTGTCCAGGAAGCAGTACGCCCGGAGCTCGATCCCGTTCGTCATCTGTTCCCCTTCCTCACTCGCTCAATACCGCGCCCCACCCTTGCCTCCCGTCACGATCTCGACCCCCGCGGACGCCCCAATCCGGGTGGCCCCAGCGGCGACCATCTCCCGCACGTCCTCGGCCGTCCGGATCCCCCCGGCGGCCTTCACCCCCATCTCCGGGCCTACCGTCTCCCGCATGAGGAGCACGTCATGGACGGTGGCCCCGCCCGGCCCGAACCCCGTGGAGGTCTTCACGAAGTCGGCCCGGGCCTCCCTGGCCAGGTGCGACGCCATGACCTTCTCCTCGTCGGTGAGGAAGGCTGCCTCGATGATGACCTTGAGGATCGCCCCAGCCTCGTGGCACGCGTCGGCCACCTTCTCGACGTCCCGGCGGACCAGGTCGTGGTCGCCGCTCTTCAGGGCCCCGATGTTGAGGACCATGTCGATCTCCCGCGCCCCATCGCGCACGGCGCGCCGGGCCTCCATCGCCTTGATCTCCGGCGTGGTGGCTCCGAAGGGGAAGCCCACGACCGAGGCCACCCTCACATCTGTGCCCCGAAGGTCCTCCGAGGCCCGCTTGGCCCACGCCGGGTTCACGCACACCGCGGCGAACCCGTACTCCTTGGCTTCGCGACACAGCCGGTCGATCTCCGCCGCGGTGGCATCGGGCCGGAGGAGGGTGTGGTCGATGTACCTCGCCAGGTCGCCGGGGACCTTGGCCCCGTCCCCGGTGTAGCTGATTCGGCCGGCCCCGCTTCCCACCACCCTTCGAACCTTGTCCGAGCAGTGGGCGGCGCAGGATCCCTGGCAGTTCCGGCAGCGGTCCTCGGAGTCCGGTCCGGACAGCGCGGCCACCACCTCCTGGGTGACGGCCTGGATCAGCTCCTCGCGCGCGGTCATGGCACTCCGTCCTTCACGTACCGCCTCTCGATCTCGGCGATCTGCTCGACCCGCCGGGCGTGCCGTCCGCCGCCCCAAGCTGTGGAGAGCCACGCCTGGACGATCTGGAGCGCCAGGTTCTCCCCGAGGAGCCCGGCCCCCAGGGCCAGGACGTTCGCGTGGTTGTGCTCCCGGCTGTTCCGGGCCGAGGACACGTCCCAGCAGGCGGCGGCCCTTACGCCGGGGACCTTGTTCGCCACGATCGCCGACCCGATCCCGGCTCCGTCCACCACGATCCCCCATCGGCAACCTCCCTCTGCGACGAGGCCGGCCACGAGGTGGGCGAAGTCCGGGTAGTCCACGGAATCGGGGCCGTCGGTCCCGCAGTCGTGGACCGTGAAACCGTGTTCCCGAAGCTCGGTCGCGATCCGCTGCTTGAGGTGGAACCCGCCGTGGTCGGCACCGATGGCGATGTCGGCCACCGGTACGGATCCCCTGACGGAAGGCATGACGATCTCGCCCGGGTTCGCCTCGGTCGTCCCCGAAGCGACCCCGTTCGTCGGTTCCTCGGCGCGCTCGTCGATGACACCCTCGACGACCGCAGCCACCAGGGCTCGGACCTCGTGCTCCGAGGGCACCTCCGCCACCGTCACCGCCTCCGGATCTCCGCCGGGCCCTGCATGTCGACCCGGTACTCGTAGCGGTCGCCGACGAACAGCAGCAACGTCCACTCCACCGGCCGGACGTCGGGGGTGAAGGCGATCCGCTTGATCACGAGGAGCGGGCTCCCCGGCTCGCACCGCAGCAATCCCGCGTCGGGCTCCTCGGCGAGCCCGGGGTTGATGGTCTCGACCGCCCTGTGCAGGACCAGACCAAGGGGCTCGCTTCGGAGGAGCTCGTATAGGGACCCGTCCTCGATCGCTCCGCGCTCGAACAGGGCGTCGTTGGGCCCAAGGATCGAGAGGGGGAGCCATGTCTCCGCCAGCCCCACCGGGTCACCGTCGGCGAGGAAGAGGCGGCGGAGGAAGCGGCACGGCGCCCCCTCTTCGAGACGGAGCCCTTCGGCCACCTGGGCGGGAGCTGGACGCCTGGACGAGGCGAGCAGACGGTGGGACGGGACGTAGCCCTGGCTCCTGAGCAGCTCGGAGAACGACGTCAGGACGGGGACGTGCTGGATCTTGGGCGTCCCGAGGAACGTTCCTTTGCCCTGGACCTTTCGGATCAGGCCCTGGGTGGCCAGGTCGTTGAGGGCCTGTCGGATGGTGGAGCGCGACACCCCGTATCGCCGTTCCAATTCGGCTTCGGTGGGGAGCCTGTCCCCTGGCTTCAGCCCGAGGTCACGGATCTCCTGGAGGAGCGCCTCCCGCAGCTGGAAGTACAGAGGAAGAGGGGCCTCCCGGTCCAGCTCGATCTCCGCTACCGAGCGCATCAGGGGAAGTCATTATGATGATGTGACATACGGTCATCATCCTCTTTTCCAGGCCCCGGGTCAATCCCTGAGGAGAAGATCCCTGGACTCAGAACCGGGCTGATCGCGATGGATGCCGCGGATGCCCGCCTCGCGATTCGCTGATCCTCCCAGGCCGCCTTCGTCAGGCTGGATGCGGGAACGAGTCCGGGCCGAACGCGTCGGGGATGAGGTCCTCAAGCGCCCACGTGGCCCGGGCCCCGCCGGTCGATGCGGACACTACGAGGGACGCCGGCCCGAACTCCCACAGGACCTGCCGGCAGCTTCCGCACGGCGGCGTCGGCCTCGGCTCGTCGGTCACGACGGCGATGCAGTCGATCCGCCGCTCCCCCGCCGACACCGCCGCCGCCACGGCGTTCCGCTCCGCGCACACCGACACCGGGTACGACGCGTTCTCTACATTCACGCCGGTGAAGATCCGCCCACCCGCGAGGACCGCCGCTCCCACATGGAAGCCACTGTACGGCGCATACGCGTTCGCCCGGACCTCGGTGGCCGCTGCGACCAGGTCCTCGATCCGTTCCTCGGGCGGTTTACTCAGCGGTTGCCTCCGCCGCGTCCGGCGCCGTCTCCTCCGGCCTCCGGCTGATCAGCACCTTAGCGATCCGCCGGCCGTTCACCTTCTCGGCCTTGAACGTAAGGTTCTGGTAGACGACCTCCTCCCCTTCGTCGGGGATCGAGCCCATCAGGCCGAGCATGAGGCCGCCCACCGAGTCCCACTCCTCGTCGGGGAGCTCCGCGTCGAGCAGCTCGTTCACCTCGTCGATCCCCACTCGGCCGTCCACCCGGTAGATGCCGTTGCCCAGGTCTACCACGCCCGGCTCCTCGCGGTCGTACTCGTCGGTGATCTCACCGACCAGCTCCTCCAGGAGGTCCTCCAACGTCACCAGGCCCGACACGGAGCCGTACTCGTCGGTGACGAGCGCGATGTGGAACTTCTGCTGCTGCATCTCGCGGAGCAGGTCGGCCACCTTCTTCGACTCCGGCACGAAGTGGGCCTCGCGGACGATCTCCGAAAGCGGCATGTCGTGCTTGCCCTGATGGAGCGCCTTCAGCACGTCCTTCGCGAAGACCACCCCGGTCACGTTGTCCATGTCGTCCCGGAACACGGGGATCCGCGAGTAGCCGTGTTGGAGCACCAGGGCTTGGACGTCGCGGAGCGTCTTGTTGCTCTCGATGGCCACGACGTCCGGGCGGGGAACCATGACTTCCCGCACGATGGTGTCGCCGAACTCGAAGATCGAGTGGATGAGCTCCTTCTCCTCCTCCTCGATGCTCCCCTCCTCGTGGCCGGCCTCGGCCATGGCCCGAAGCTCCGCCTCCGACACGAACGGCCCTTGACGCAGCCCCTTGCCCGGGAGGAGGACGTTGGCCACTCCGATCAAGAGCCGGGTGGGAAGCGCGAGGGCCCGCCCGAGGGCCCACACGAGGGGTGCGACCGCGAGGGCCGCCCCGTCGCTGTGCAGGACACCGAACGTTTTCGACATGGCCTCGACGGCGACGAAGTACAGGAGCGTGAACCCCACGGAGACCAGCGTGACGCCGAGGCCCCCGTAGGTCCGCTCGGCCAGGATCGCCACCAGGATTGCCGAGCCGTTCTGGGCGAACATGACCGAGAGGTAGACGGCGTTCAGGTATCGGGGGGGATCCGCCTCGATCCGCTCGAGGATCAGCGCGTTTCGACGCTCCTCCTCGGCGAGCGCGAGCGCCCGGACCCGCGACATCCGCGTGAGCGAGGCTTCGGCGATCGCGAGGAGCGAGCCGAACAGGACAAGGACCACCACGAGGACCCACAGCCAGTTCACGGGACCCGCACCCCCGCGTACCGCTCTTGCTTGGCCCACATCTCGGCCCGTTCGCCCTCGTCATCGTGATCGTGCCCCAGGAGATGCAGGATGCCGTGCACGAGCAGCAGCCGGAGCTCGGCGGCGGGGTCCTCCGGGTGGTTCGCGGCGGCGACGTCCGGCGCGATCACCACGTCGCCCAGGATCTGGGCGCCTCCCTCGTCGGTATCACCGAGGGGGAACGACAGGACGTCGGTAGGGCCCTCTTCGTCCAGGTACCGGGCATGCAAGTCGGCCATCTCGTCCGCGGTCACGAACGACACCGAGAGCTCGGAGCGGGCCGCGCCCTCGCCGGTCAGGCAGGCCCGGGCCAGCTCGATCAGCGATCCCTCGTCGACGGGGGCCGGGTGGCGGTTCGAGACGAGGATCCTCGGCGTATGGTCGCCGTCACTCATCCGCGTTGGCCGCCCGCCTCTCGCCGAACAGCCGGTACGCCTCCACGATGTCCTGGACGATCTTGTGGCGCACGACGTCCCTGGCCCCGAGCTGGCAGAACTCGATCCCGTCGATGCCGGACAGGATCTCCTGCACGATCACGAGGCCGGACCGCTGGCCGTTCGGCAGGTCGATCTGCGTGACGTCGCCGTTCACCACGGCCTTGGATCCGAAGCCGAGACGCGTGAGGAACATCTTCATCTGCTCGGGCGTGGTGTTCTGGGCCTCGTCGAGGATGATGAACGAGTCATTCAGCGTGTTGTGCGTGACGAGGAAGTCGTCGGTGACGTAGAGGGAATCGGCGGCAGCGACCTGGATGCAGACGGTGTCGTGCTCACCAGCCGGTTCGATGCTGTCGACGAAGCGCATCGGGCGGCCGCCTCCGCCGAACGCGAGATACGTCCACACCTTGCGGGTGAGACGGAAGGGGGCGATGCCTTCGGGCAGGCGGATGTCGAGGACGAAGGAGTCCGACCGGTGATCGACGGACCGATCCCCGGCGCGCCCGGGGGGTCGGTCGATCCAACGGCTCCTGGAGTACGCGACGCCACCGAGCGAGCGGACGAGGAATACGACATCGTCGCGCAGGCGAGGGGAGGTCGTCGAGTACTGGATGCGACAGCTGCGGCGCGCTTGCGTCACCGGTCCTCCGTCGGTGTCGAGGAGTCCCTGGAGAACCGCGATGCGGACGTCCGGGGAGTTTTGGAGGTAGACGTCCGGCACGAACTTCGTCGCGGAGCGCGTGCCGGCGAGGCCGAGTTCCCGCAGGAGGGACGTGACCGGGTTCGCGACGATGACGCCGCCGCGGCCACCGGCTCGGTTCCTGAGGACGTAGTCGAACCCACCCTTGTGCAACACGTCGATGCGTTCGAGGTTCAACTCGAGGGCGAGAGCGAGTTCGGGATCGGCCGTCGAGAACGACGGAGTCGTCGACGTGGTGAGGCATCCGTCGCCCAGCAGGAGGCCGAGCGCATAGGGGTCCATGGGGACCTCGCTCGGCTCGAACTCGACGGGTCCCGAGACGAGGGGAACCTCGAAGCGGTGAGCGTGGGCCGCCCGCAGTCTCCCGATCATCGCCCGCGTCTCGACGATCTGGGGAGCCTTACCGCGTCTGCGATCAGCGCCCGTCGATACGGCCCATAGGTGCTCCCCGCAACAGAGGGTGGAGGCGCCATCCCGCGCACGAACCCGGAAGACCCCCTTGCGACCCTGCGGATACACGCCGATCACGGGCGTGGGGCGTCCATCGGAGCCGATTACCAGGTCCCCCACGCTCAGTTGGCCGATGGGCCTGAAGCCGTTTGGCGTGAGGACGCGGCTGTCGTAGGGCTGCGCACGGCCCCTCATGTAGGCGAGCGGCGCGACCTCGACGGTCCCCCGCTCCATGAGCCGGGGCAGCGAGTCAGCGCCGGTCATCTCGAATAGCGCGTCGTACAGCGGCTTCATGTAGGGGTCGATCTTCTCGTACAGCGTGCCGGGGAGGAACCCCAGCCGCTCGCCGGCCTCGACGGCCGGACGCGGGAGGATGATCCGGGACACCATCTTGTCCTGGAGCGCGCGGACGGCGGTGGCGACGGCGAGGTACGTCTTCCCCGTTCCGGCCGGGCCGATCGCGAACGATAGTGTGGCCCGGCGCATGGCGTCCACATACTTCTTCTGCCCCAGGGTCTTCGGGGCGATGCCCCGACCCCGGCCCGTGAGAAGCACATCGCCCAGGACCTCGGTCGGCCGGGCCTCCTGCCCCTTGATCAGCTCGATCGACCGGCCCACCGAGGACACCGTGAGGTCGTGGCCCAGCCGGAGCAGCGCGATCAGCTCTTCGAACAGGAGGCCGACCTTGCCCGCCTCGTCCTCCGGTCCGGAGATGGTGATCTCGTTCCCGCGGACGATGATCTCGGAGTCGAAAGCGGACTCAACGAGCTTGAGCAGCTCGTCGCGCTGCCCGAGGAGGGCGACCATTGCCTGGTCGCCCGGGACCAGGATCTTCACTTGGGTCGTGGCTCTCGCCAACCGCGTTCTTCTGGGGTGGTCCCCCGTCCCTCCTGATGGAAATGAGGTCGTCACTTGACGACCCCAGCTGAAGGCGATTGTACCGTGGGGGCGGCCATGGCCACTAGCCCGGGGGCCACTGCATCCGTCTCCCCCCGAGCAGGTGGAAATGGAGGTGGTGCACGGACTGCCCGGCGTCGGATCCGGTGTTCGCCACCAGGCGCCACCCGGTACGGGCGACGCCCTCCGCCCGGGCCAGCTGGGCCGCGGCCTGGAACAGGTCGGCGAGCATGGGACCGTGGCGCTCCTCGATCTCGGCCACCGACGTCAGGTGCTCCTTGGGCACGAGCAGGACGTGGGTGGGGGCCTTGGGGTTGGCATCGCGGAACGCCACCACGCTGTCGGAGACGTGAAGGATCCGGGCGGGATCCTCTCCCGCCACGATTCGGCAGAACGCGCAGGCCCTGTCCACGAAGCGACTCTACCCGCCGAGGCTACGTCGGGCGCCGGAGGCGGGCCGGCACGGCGCCGCGCGCGCTGGCCGGCTCTCCCCGAACCTCCGCCAGGCGTTCCAGCAACCCGCGCTCCTCCTTCCGGAGGTCCCGGGGGGTCTCCACGTGGACCGTGAGGAACAGGTCGCCCCGCCCCCGCCGGCCGAGGTGCGGGATCCCCTTGCCCCGCACCCGGATCACGGTCCCCGACTCCGTCCCCGGCTCGAGCTTCACGCGCTCCGGTCCGTCCAGGGTCTCCAGCTCCAGCTCGGCGCCCAGCGCGGCCTGCACCATCGGCACGTCGACCACGGCGAGAAGGTCCTGGCCCCGGCGCTCGAACACGGGGCTCTCCTCCACCGCGATCGAGAGGTACAGATCGCCGGGAGGCCCGCCCGGCCCGCCGGCGTGACCCTCTCCGGGGACCCGAAGCTCGAGCCCGTGGGGGACGCCCGGCGGCACATCCACCGAGACGATCCGGGACCGGGGGACGCGGCCGTCCCCCCCGCACCGCTCGCACTTCGACACGATCTCCTCGCCGGTGCCCTCGCACGTGCCGCAGGGGTGGGCCGTCATGACGGTGCCGAAGATGCTGCGCCGAACCTCTTGGACCTGGCCGGTCCCTCCGCACCTTCGGCAGCGAGTGGGCGCCGTCCCCGGTTCGGCCCCCAATCCTTTGCATCGGTCGCACGCCTCGAGGGTCTCCACCGGCACGTCCAGTCGGGTTCCGAACGCCGCCTCCCGAAACGAGAGCCTCGCCCCGGCGTGGACGTCGTCGCCCCTTCGGGTCCGGGTCTGCCGGGTGGGCCGGCGGCGCCGGCCGAACGTCCCCGTCCCGAAGAACGCCTCGAAGACCTCGCTGATGTCACCAAACGGGAAGACCTCCGGATCACCCTGCCCGTACAGGTCGTACTGACTGCGCCGGGCCGGGTCGGACAGGATCTCGTACGCCGCGGTGACCTCTTTGAACCGCGCCTCGGTCGCGGGGTCGCCGCTCGAATCGGGATGAAGCTCCCGGGCCAGGCGCCGGTAGGCCTTCTTGATGTCTTCCTGGCTCGCGGTCCGGGGGATGCCCAGGATCTCGTACAGGTCGCGGATGCCGGCCATGCCCGTTACGCGCCGAGCTCGGTGGCGAGCTCGGACAGCCGCCTGGCCACGGCCCGGACCGAGGCCACCACCGTGAAGTAGTCCATGGCGGTCGGGCCGACCACGCCGATCGTGCCGATGGGGACGTCGCCCGCCCGAAACGGCGCGGCCACGACGGACGCCTCCCACTCGCCGGTGGCCGGGTGCTCGGCCCCGATGGTCACCGAGACGTCCTCGGCCGACCCGGCCTCTCGGAGGAGCCGGAGGAGCTCGGACTCGTGCTCGAGGGCCTCGACCAGGCGCCGGACGGTCTCGCGACGCCAGTGCGCCACCTCGTCGGTCAGGTTCGCCACCCCGCCCACCAGGACGTGCTCGCTCCCCTTGCCTAACTGCATGTCGCCGAGCCTGCCGGCCACGACCAGGAAGAGCTCTCGCTCGGCGGGGGCCGACTCCCCGGCCAGCCGGAGGGCCCGGGCCTGGGCCTCGACCACGTTCATGCCGCGAAACGAGTCGCCCAGGCGCCGCTCCAGCGACTCCAGGGCCTGGCCGTCCAGGTCCCTGGGCCGGTCCACGATGGCCTTTTCCACCCGTCCGTGCTGGCCGATGACGAGCACCATCACCGATGGGCCGAGGTCGATCATCTCCACCCGGACCAGCTGCTCGTCGGACATGCTCGGCGGGACGGCCAGCCCCGCGTATTGGGTGAGCCGCCCCAGGAGTTGGGTCGTGCCCTTCAGCACCTCCTCCAGATCCAGCATGGTCTCGGCGAAGAACCCAGTGATGGCCCGGCGCTGGGCCTCCCGGAGCCGCCCCCCCGGAGGCAGGGTGTCCACGTATCGCCGGTAGCCGAGGTCCGTGGGGATGCGGCCGGCCGAGGTGTGGGGATGGGTCAGGTACCCCAGCTCCTCGAGGGCCGCCAACTCGTTTCGGATGGTGGCGGAGGAGACGCCGAGGCGGGCTCGCTCGGCGATGGTCTCGCTGCCCACGGGCTCGCCGGTTCGGACGTACTCCTCCACCACCACCCGAAGGACGGCGCTCTTCCTTGAGCCGAGCTCGGCGGGTTCGACCATGGCACCTACATTCTTAGCAGTCAGGGAGGAAGAGTGCTAGCTCCGGGTGCTTTCCCGAGGTGGTTCGCGATGTCAACCTCGGAAGGATCCGATGCGTCTATCGGATGTGGGCGAAGGGAGCTGGAGCTGATCGAGGAGATCGCCATCCGGGAGTTCCTGCACGGGGACTATCCCAGGCTGGTAGCCGGGGTCGCGCTGGTGGCGGGGAGCCGGCCGGCCGCGGAGGACGCCGTGCAGGAAGCCTTGGCCCGGGCGTGGGAGCGATCCGAGCGGGGGGAGGAGATCGAGTCCTTGACCGCATGGGTGACGGCGGTGTCGCTGAACCTGGCCCGGTGCCGGCTCCGGCGGGTGATGGCGGAGCGGCGGGCCCGGGAGCGCATGGGATCTCGGGTGGGAACGGCGGCCTTTGCGCCATCGGATGCGGGGGAGCGTATCGACCTGCTCCGCGCCCTGGCGTCGCTCCCCCGGCGCCAGCGAGAGGCGACGGTTCTCCGCTACTACTTGGGGCTGAACGTGGCCGAGGTCGCTTCGGCGCTCGGCATCCACCAGGGAACGGCGAAGACGACGCTGTTCCGGGCTCGGCGGGCGTTGGCCGCGGCGCTCGGCGAACGGGACATG
>JBOGVI010000144.1:0-13817 GCA_050692695.1 Actinomycetota bacterium | reverse complement strand
GCCCTGGACCTTGCCGAGCGCGAGGGGCACCAGGCACTACTGGTCGAGCTCGATACGCCCGGCGGCCTCGACACATCGATGCGGGACATAGTCCAGTCGTTCCTGAACTCGGGCGTGCCCGTGATCGTATTCGTCTCGCCGCAGGGAGCGCGCGCCGCCTCGGCCGGGGCCATCATCACGCTCGCCTCCCACGTTGCCGCGATGGCTCCCGGCACCTCGATCGGCGCCGCGACACCGATCGACCTCCAGGGCGGCGACCTGGCGCAGAAGGTGATCAACGACGCCGCCTCCTACGCCGAATCGATCGCCGAGCAGCGCGGCCGCAGCGTGGAGTTCGCGATCGACGCCGTGCGCGAGGGCCGGTCGATCGCGGCGAACGAGGCGCTCGAGCTCGGCGTCGTGGACCTGATCGCCCGCGACCGCGCCGAGCTCCTGGAGACTCTTGACGGGCGGGTCGTCGAGCTCTCTCCCGGCCGGACCGTGACGCTCAGGACCGCCGGAGCCGAGCTCGTCGAGGTCGAGCTCGGGCTCGCCCGGAGCGTGCTGCAGTGGCTCTCGGACCCGAACCTCGCGTTCCTGTTCATCTCGATCGGAACCCTGGCGATCCTGTACGAGCTCGCGAACCCGGGCTTCGGCGGCGGGGCGATCGTCGGCGTGATCCTGCTCGTGCTCGCCTTCACGGCGCTGTCGGTCTTCCCGGTCAACGCGGCCGGCGTGATCCTGCTCGTCCTGGCGGCCGGCCTGTTCGTCACGGAGCTGTTCGTCCCGGGGATCGGCGTGTTCGCCGCGGGCGGGACTGTGGCGCTCGTGCTCGCTGGCCTGTTCCTGTTCCGAGGGCCGATCGGGGTCGACCCCGTCGTGCTCCTGCCGACGGCCGTGGTCGCCGGCGGAGGAGCCGTGGCGCTCGGGCGGGTCGCGTGGAGATCCCGTGGGCTGGCCGGCACGACCGGGGCCGACGCGATCGTCGGGGACCGGGGCACGGTCAGGTCGGTCGAGGGAGACGAGGCCGTCGTGTTCCTCCAGGGCTCGTGGTGGACCGCGCGCGCGGCCGGTGGGGCGCTCCGGCCGGGGCAGCAGGTGCGCGTCGTGGAGATGGACGGCCTCCGGCTGGTCGTCGACCCCGAACCCGAGCCGCAGCCGGAGCCGAAAACCGAGCCGAAGCCTCCCGAGCACGAGCGCGAGGACGGTGCAACCGCGCAACGCGCGGAAAGGGGAAGACCATGAGCGATGCACTCCTGTATGGGATCCTGGCAGCCGTCGCGCTGCTCCTTCTGATCCTCGTCTCGGCCGTGAAGATCGTTCCCGAATACGAGCGGGGCGTCATCTTCCGGCTGGGGCGCGTGATCGGCGCGAAGGGACCGGGGCTGTTCGTCATCATCCCGGTCGTCGACCGGATGGTGCGGGTAAACCTGCAGACGGTCACGATGGACATCCCGCCGCAGGACGTCATCACGCGGGACAACGTGACGGTTCGCGTGAACGCGGTCACCTACTTCAACGTGGTCGATCCGATCAAGGCCACGGTTGTGATCCAGAAGTACATCCTGGGGACCTCGCAGATCGCCCAGACCACGCTTCGGAGCATCCTGGGTCAGGTCGACCTGGACGACCTCCTGGTCAACCGCGACGAGATCAACCAGCGGCTGCAGAAGATCATCGACGACCTCACGAACCCCTGGGGGGTCAAGGTCACGCTCGTCGAGGTCAAGGACGTCGAGCTGCCCGAGACCATGCGCCGCGCGATGGCCCGGCAGGCCGAGGCCGAGCGCGAGCGGCGGGCCAAGGTGATCCACGCGCAGGGCGAGCTCGAGGCGGCCGAAACGCTGAGCCGGGCAGGAGAGGTGCTCGAGCGACGCCCCGGCGCCATGCAGCTGCGGATGCTCTCGACGATGACGGAGGTGGCGGCGGACAAGAATTCGACGTTGATCTTCCCGATCCCGATCGAGCTCCTTCGTTTCGCGGCGACGGCGGCCCCCACCCGGGCGCCGGAGGGCGACGCCGAGCAGCCCGGAGGCGGCTCTCCCTAGCCGAGATGCGGCTTGAAGTGGGCAACGGAGAAGGAACCGAGGGTGGACAAGCCGAAGCTGTCGGAGAGCGCGCGGCGCTCGTTGGAGGAGCGGCTGCGCAAGCTGGAGCAGGAACGGATCCCCGTGCTCGAGCGGGAGCTGGCGGAGTCCGGTGACCCGTTGATCCAGACGGCGCTCCGGGCCATGACCCGCGAGGTCGCCGTCGTGCGCCGCGCGCTGGCCTGGGCTACGCCGCTGGAGGACGAGCCGCACGACCCCACCGTGGTCGAGCTCGGCGACACGGTGACGGTGCGCCGGGCCGGTTCTGCCGAGCGCGAGCGGCTCACCCTGGTGGGGGAACTCGAGGCGCGCCTCGACGAATCCTGGATCTCGGTACAGTCGCCGCTCGGGTCCGCGCTGCTCGGAAGCCGCACCGGCGAGTCGGTCGACACGAAGACGCCCGATGGGCTCGTGACCTGGGAGGTCCTGGCGATCGACAGGCTTTCGTAGCGTCGCGGCGGGGGCGCTACCTGGTCCTCACTCGTGACAGCCGATCCCGTCCTGCCGCGGATGTCGCACCCGACATGTGAAGGTTGGCCTGACCGAGGGGTGGCAGTCTTGTGGTGTCGGAGGGCCGCGTGGAACCCTACGCACACCGGTCGTTCTTCGCGGTGACCTCAGCCTCCCGGGATGAACAGGGGGTCGCCGGAATCTTCGGCCTCTTGCGTTTGAGCAAGATGGTAGAGCCCGTGCGATTTCGCCTCGCATCAGGCCGCTCCCAGCCGCCGACTTTGGAACAGAGGAGCGAGTAAGCTTGGTCAATGGGTCCGCGCGGTGTCGCCGCTCGCATCTTGATGCCGGTCCTGGCGGTCCTCCTCCTCGTGGCTGCTCCGGCGGCAAGGCCTGGGGCGCCAACCCGGCCCGGCGACCGGGCCGAAGCGTTCGGCGTTCTCCCCTTCGGCGACGGGTTGGTCACCGGTACGGCCTGGCTCTCCATCGGCGAGTTCTCCCGGGGAATCGAGCGATCCCGGCCTTTGCCCTTCCCCCTGGCGCTCGCGGCACTCGGCAACCTGCTAGCCGTAGCTGTCTGCTGGAGCTCCGCTCTCAAACTGCGAGGTAGCCGGGGATCTGCCTCGCCACTCCGCCGCATCGCCGGGCCCCGCGCCCCACCTCTCCAGCTCGCCTGAGACTGGCGCGGCGTTGTACGTCGCGCCACCGAGCTGGAGGTTCTCCATGTCCCTACATCTGTGGCGAGGAGTCTTGGTCGTCTTGCTCGCAATCGGGGCGGCCATCGGGGTCGTCGCCGTGCGACCGGTGCGCCTCGGATTAGACCTGCGCGGCGGCACGCAAGTCGTACTCGAGGCCAAGGACTCGTCTACCCGCAGGGTGAACTCGGACGCCGTCGATCGTGCCCTTGAAGTACTGCGGCGTCGCGTCGACCAGCTTGGGGTGAGCGAGCCGACCCTTCAGCGGTCGGGGGAACGGCGGATCATCGTGGAACTCCCCGGTGTGGTCGATCCGGATGAGGCAGTCCGTGTGGTCGGCCAGACCGCTCAGTTGACCTTTCACCCCGTCCTCAGCGTCGCCGATCGCAGCTCGCGCTCGCCGTCGCCGACTGCTGGCGATGAACGGAAGCTGATCCTTACCGACGAGAGCGGCACCAGACTCGAGCTGGGTCGGGCCCGGGTCACCGGGGAAGCAGTCCAAGACGCGCAGGCCATCTTCGACACGCTAGAGCTCTCCTCGCAGTGGATGGTCAACGTGACGTTTGCCGGTGACGGAGCCAAAGAATGGGAGAAGCTCACCGGCGAGGCTGCCTGCCATCCGCTCGGTGATGCCCGCCGCCGGATCGCAATCGTTCTGGACCAGGAAGTCATCTCGAGTCCCGAGGTCTCGCCCGAGATCCAGTGCGGCGTCGGCATCCCTGGGGGAACGACGTCCATCACGGGGAACTTCACGGACGAGGAAGCCAAGGACCTAGCGTTGCTGATCCGAGCCGGCGCCCTCCCAGTGCCGGTCGAGATCGTGGAGCAGCGAACCATCGGTCCGAGCCTGGGGGAGGCGGCTATCCGGGCCAGCTTGGTGGCCGCCCTGGTCGGCGCCGCGCTAACGATCCTCTACATAGTTGCGTACTACCGGCTTCTTGGAGCGGTTGCCGCTGTGGCCCTCCTCCTGTACGGCTTGTTCTCCTTCGCCGCCCTCGCCGGCATCGGCGCCACCCTGACCCTCCCGGGCATCGCCGGGTTCGTGCTTGCCATCGGGATGGCGATGGACGCTAACGTGCTCGTGTTCGAGCGGATCAAGGAGGAGCACGCCGCCGGACGGCACGTCGGGGCGGCAGTGGTCAACGGGTTCAAGCGGGCCTGGAGCGCCATCGCGGACTCGAACGCCACCACCCTGATGGCCGCTATCTTGCTGTTCTTCCTCGCCTCGGGAGCGGTGAAGGGCTTCGGGATCACGCTCACGCTGGGCGTCGCGGTGTCGATGTTCACGGCGCTGGTGGTGACCCGGATCCTGGTCCAAGTCCTCGTCAGCTCGAGCCGCATCCGAGCCAGACCTGACCTTCTTGGGATGGATGTGGGCTCACGATTCCGCCGATGGTTGGAGGGCCGCGGGCCGGTCATCATCGGGAGGCGAGGGACGTGGTTCACCGCGTCCATCGTGGTTCTCGTCCTTGCCGTCGTCGGCCTGGTGACAAGAGGCCTGAACTTCGGGCTCGAGTTCCAGGGCGGACGCCTGGTCGAGTACTCAACGAGCCGCCCGGTCGACCTGGGGGCAGTGCGCTCGGAGCTTGCGGAGCGCGGATTCCCACGGGCTCTGGTCCAGCAGTCGGGCGATGGGAACGTCATGGTCCGAACGAGCTCCTTGACAAGCGCCGAGGAAGCACGGGTCGAGGAGGCCGTGTCGGGGCTCGGCGGTGATGTGGAGAAGCTCCGGGACGAGTTCATCGGCGCGACCGTAAGCAGCGAGCTCCTTTGGAGGGCTGTCATCGCCCTCGCGCTGGCGCTAGGAGCCCAACTCCTGTACCTCGCGGTCCGGTTCCGTTGGACCTACGGCTCCTCTGCCGTTGCGGCGATGTTCCATGATGTGCTGATCCTGCTCGGCGTGTTCGCGTGGCTCGGTAAGGAGATCGACGGCGTGTTCGTCGCGTCCCTCCTCACCGTAATCGGCTACTCCGTGAACGACTCCGTCGTGGTGTTCGATCGGATCCGCGAGCAGCGGAGCCTCCATCCCAACGAGCCTCTCGCCGTGACCGCGAACGAGGCCTGTTTGCAGACGATCCCGCGGACCATCAACACCGGCCTTGGGGCCCTCTTCATCCTCCTCATGCTGTACGTGTTCGGCGGGGAGACCCTCACCGACTTCGCTCTGGCCCTCCTGGTCGGGATCGTCGTGGGTACCTACTCGTCGATCTTCACGGCCGCGCCACTCGCCGTGACCCTGGACCGTCTTTCACCCACCGCCGCCCCGACGCAGCCTCCCCGTGCGCGGCCCGCTCCGCGCGAGGCGGCACGGGTGGCCGCGGCCCGTTCCTCACAGGCCGGCCACGCTAAGCGCGGGTCCGCCGGTAGGCGGCGGAGCCAGAAGAAGAAGGCGGGGAGACGACGATGAGCGCAGAGCAGCGGGGCCGCGCGGACGTGGCACGTCCGACGCTTGCGCGGGTGATAGCGGCAGGCTTTGCGGCAATCATCCTTGCAGCTACCGCTTGCAGTGGCCAGCCGGGCGCACCGTCTCCCAGCCCGATCCCCGGTACGGGTAGTGCCACGCCATCTCCAACCGTAACCTCCTCGAGTCCCTCGCCCTCGGACGGACCGAGGTACCCGAACCTGAGGAGGTTCACCGACCCGTTCGACCGATTCGCCTACAAGGCCGCGCACTCAGACTGCGGAATTCTCGGAGTGGATCGCATGGCCGAAGGCTTCGGGGGCGACCCCGACAAACCGTCCTCCGTTGCCCGCGCCTACGCCGTGGGTACCTTCCCGGAGTCTGTCGAACATCGGGAAGCGACCTTCCAAGGATGCCTCGACGGGTTCAAGGCGGGGACCCGGTGAAGACCCACGCGGCCATCGCAAGCCGGCGGCCGCCGCCGCATAGCGCTCGGCCCGGCGAGGTGCCGGCCGAGGTCCCGGCAAGGCCGTGCCAATTCTCGAACGATGCACGAAAGGCAGGAGAGCGAGTTGGACGCGTTCATTCTCGTCCAGACCGAGCCTGGTAAGGCGGCTCATATCGCCGAGCAGCTGCGCTCGGTTGAGGGCGTGACCGAGGCGGTGCTGGTGAGCGGTCCCTACGATGTCATCGCCCGGGCCCGAGTGCTGGATCTCGAACACTTGGACGCGCTCGTTTCGGGCCACCTGAGGGCGATGGAAGGACTGCTTCGCGTCCTTCCTTCCACGGTCGTGTCCACGCAGCTGTCGGAGCGGACATGAACCGCACGCAGGCGGTCGAGCGGGTAGATGAGATCCTCGGCCTCTTCGCCGAGATGTACGTCTCGGGGAGCTGTCCGAGGTGTGGCGTCCCGCTGTACCACGAAGAGGACGGGCTGCTTCCTGCGAGGACGTCTGCGACGAGAACGGTCGTCGATCATGCCCCGTGCGAGATCGGGACCTGTAGGGAGGAGTTGGTCAGGCTCACAAGGCGGTTCGCGATTCGCCTCGAGCCAGTTCTGTTGACCGTGTCCGAAGCCGACACATCGGTCCTGACGGTACGGCGAGTCGTTGATTGAGGCGGGGCGCGACGGATGGTAGTTGGCGGCGAAGACCGCATGCGGATCCGGATCGACAGACCGTCAAGGAAGGGTGAGGTTGATGCCTCTCGTCAGGGAGATCCCGCTGCCCGGAATCGGCGTTCGGTACGAGTTCTTGACCGAGGACGGTGACCGTGTGGGGGTCGTGCACCATCGATCTGGAGTACGGGAACTCGTCCTGTTCGAGCGCGACGATCCAGACACGTCGCACGTACTCGTGCGGCTCGGACCCGATGACAGCCGCACGGTCGCAGAGCTTCTCGGCGTCTCGCAGGTAGCAAAGGATCTCGCCGAACTTGAACAAGAGGTCGAAGGACTCGCCGTCGACCGGCTGCCACTTCCGCATGGGTCGCCATTCGATGGCCGAACGATCGGCGACACGGGCGCGCGAACTCGGACCGGGGTCTCGATCGTCGCGGTCCTTCGTGCTGGATCGGCACATCCCGCTCCGGGTCCCGAGTTCGGTCTGCGGGGCGGTGACACGCTGGTCGTGGTCGGGACCCCTCGTGGCATCGAGGACCTCGTGGTCCTGCTCCGCTCGGGTTGAGCGATGCGGGACTCGCTGTTCCTGATCGAGCTCGGCGGTGTCGTTCTCCTCCTCGCGATCCTGGCTCGCCTCGCTCACCGCGTCGGGTTCTCGCCCATTCCTCTGTACCTGTTGGCGGGGCTGGCGTTCGGACAGGGCGGGTTGATCCCCCTGGTCACCGCCGACGAGTTCATCGAGGCGGGGGCGGAGATCGGATTGATCCTGTTGCTATTCTCGCTCGGGCTGGAGTACTCCGCGCGAGAGCTCGTGGGGTCGCTCCGCTCGACCGCCCTGGTCGGCGGTCTGGATCTGGTGCTGAACTTCACGCCCGGATTCGTCGCGGGCCTCATCCTCGGCTGGGACCTCCTCCCTGCCCTATTCCTCGGGGGCATCACGTACATCTCCTCATCCGGCGTCATAGCCCGCACCCTCGAGGAGCTCGGATGGATGGGAAACCGCGAGACGCCCTCCGTGCTCGCGATCCTTGTGATCGAGGACCTCGCGATGGCGGCATTCCTGCCGCTCGGGACGGTGCTCCTGGTAGGCGGAGGTGCCGCACGGGTGGCGGTCTCTATCGGCGCAGCCGTCCTCGTCGTTCTCGCCGTTCTATCCGTCGCCGCCCGGTACGGCCAGGCGATCAGTAGCGCCGTGTTCAGCCGATCGGACGAGGCCCTCCTGTTCGCGATCCTCGCCGTGCTCCTGCTGACTGCTGGAGCGACGCAGGCCCTGAACGTCTCGGCTGCGGTCGGTGCGTTCCTCGCCGGGATCGCATTCTCGGGGCCGGCGGCGGAGCGAGCACGCGCTCTGCTCGTCCCCCTTCGTTCGGTGTTCGCCGCCGCCTTCTTCCTCTTCTTCGGCTTCGATATCGACCCGCGAACCCTTCCTCAGGCCTTGCCTTCCGCAGCGGCATTGGCGGTCGTGGGCGCCGCCACCAAGTACGCAACCGGGTGGCTGACAGCCCGCCGCGCTGGGGTCGGTCGCCGCGGGCGGATTCGGGCCGGGGTTGGCCTGATTGCACGGGGCGAGTTCTCGATCGTGATCGCAGGGATTGCTCTCACCGCGGGCGGTGAACCCGAGATCGGCCCGATTGCAGCGGCGTTCGTCCTCCTGCTCGCGGTGTCCGGGCCTCTCCTCGCACGTACCGCGGATCGAGCCACCCCGCCGGGCCGGCAAGTTGCCGAGCCTGCCACCGACCGAAGTCGCGAGTAGGGCGTTGCCGTCACGTTCCCAACGGTGGCCCGTTGCAGCTGAGCTCGAGCGGCCGCGACTATTCCCGCACCACAGCGTCGACCCTGAGGGGTGCAATTATCTGGCGTCAAGCTGCGCACCGGTAGTACTCGTGGATCAGTCCGCCCAACCGGTCACGCCTTCCGATCGCCCCCATGGTCCCAACAGGAGCCTGCGAGATCGGCGGGGAGGGGCAAGCTAGCTGGAGCCCTCGGTGCGGCCGCTCGGCGTTGTAATGGTCCACGAACTCCCGGAGCACCCGGGCGAGGTGCCTCCGACCCCACACCAGCACGTGGTCCAGGCACTCTCGCCTGACGGTCCGGACCCACCGCTCAGAGAACGCGTTGGCCTTCGGCGCCTTGATCGGGGTCTTGATGATCTTCACGCCCTCCGATCGGAAGACCTCGTCGAAGGGACCTGAGTACTTGGCGTCTCGGTCTCGGATCAAGAACCGAGCCTCCTCGAGACATCCGGTGAACGCGAGGTTCCTGCCCTGCTGGGTGACCCACGCGGAGTCCGGATGGGCGCTCACCCCGGCCAGGTGGACCCGGCGTGTGGAGAGCTCGATGAAGATCAACACGTAGAGCGTCTTCAGCCACACGGTCTGCACGGTGAAGAAGTCCGAGGCCAGGATGCCCGCACCTTGCCCCCGAAGGAACTGGCTCCAGGAGGGGCCGCTCCGGCGAGGGGCGGGGCCGAGACCGTATCGGCGCAGGACCGTTCGGATCGCGGTGGCCGACACCCGGATGCCGAGCTTCAGGAGCTCGCCCCGGATCCTGAGGTAGCCCCACCGGGAGTTGTCCTTCGCCAGGCGCATGATGAGCTCCACCGTGTCCTCGTCGAGCCGTGGTCTGCCCGGCCCGCGACGGTGGTAGGTCCACTTGCGGCGCACCAGCTCCCGGTGCCAACGAAGAAGGGTTCGAGGGGTGACCAGGAACGCCTTCCACCGGTCTCTGGGCAGGACCCGGCTCGCCGCGGCCAGCAGCATCCGGTCGCGGCGGCGGAACGGCCCTTTGCGAACACCCCGCGACAGCACCTTCACCTGATGGCGGAGGACCAGGAGTTCGACGTCCCGGGCGAGCTCACGGCGAACGGACGGGCCAATGCTTGGAGCAGACGGCAGAGGGCGAAGTAGACGAGCGAGAGCAGCATCGGGCGCCTCCTCGGGGCGGCGTGGAGCCGGCGATCCTAGCTGAGGAAGCCCGCTGCTCACGGCGGCTGTCAGGATTAGTGAACTCCTCAGGCATCAAGGAACTGTGGAACACGGAGTACAGCACGCCCCTATGAGGCTACCGTCAGGTCTACAGACGCGCCCGCGGGAAGAAGGCTCCCCGGGCGGGGGCGCTGACTTATAACTACCCCAGTTCGGACATCTTTGACGATCTGTTGTTCAATTTCCCCGACACCCAACCCGGCCTCTGCCAGCGTACTGGTTGCTTTCGTGAAACTCAGGCCGATGACCCTCGGCACATGTACCTTACTAGGTGTCGGAGTAGGTGCCGGCCTTGGGGAGCCCTCTGTACATGCGCCGAGGACCAACAAGGTCAAGACAATTGCGACGACGGCTCTCGTCCCTCTCAACATCCAACACCCTTACGACTCGTTACGTCCCTTCGGGGCCTTCGGTCCTTCCACCTCAACGGAGGAGGCCATACTCCCTTCGCATCGCGATTCTCGCAGTAGGGCCTCGGAGGCTGTTCGTTCAGGACCCCGGGGGTTCCGGCCTTCGCCGACCATTTTCGGCCCCCTGCCCATTGGGCAACATCCACGTCAGGGTCTGCACCTAAGTGACCAACGTGCTTCCGCCTCCGCTGCGTTTCGTCCGGACGACGCTCGGCGATCCGGCCCGCAGACGCCTGGCCAGGTTATGGCTGAGGCGGTCCAGGCTCTACAGGCTCGGGGGCGGTAAGCTGAAAGGCGCCGATTACAGTGACGCCATCCACTGCGTACAGCGGGATAACTCTTGCCGGCGCGCGATCATTCTGCCGCGCCACCGCGTCAGAGGGGCTCGTCGGTTCTGGCGGGGTCAAATCTGCAGAACGCACGTATCCATGAATGCCGCCAACACCGATTGCTTCGATGAGATCCGGCTCCGTACTGGGCGACGTCGCGTCGAGCCCCGAACCGTATGTCATGCCGTTGACGTTGACCTCATATGCGGGCTGCGAGTCTTGGCCACGGTTCAACGGACCAGCGGTGACCTGAGCCACTACCACGCCGAGCAGGGCAGCAAAAACGACTCCCGCTACAACTCCAAAACGCCATTTTCCCATTGTCTGGCTCCTTAGAACTAGGGCGGGTAATTCACATTCGGGCTCCGGAATGTATAGTAAGCGGCGAAATTTGAACCAGTCCAGGCTTTCGTCACACCGCAACTATTGTAGGCGCCGGACCCGCATTTCGCATATACCGGAACATCGAATCCGGTCGCACGACCACCATTGTACTGGTAGTCAGAGAGCTGCGCGCAGAGTGCGGTGTTCTTGTACAGCCGAGGAAGAATGCCGATATAAACTCTCTGGCGTGCCCAGTGTTGCGCGGAACCGTAAGTACTTCCTGATCGGTCATCAAGTCGGTCATCTGCACTACAGGAAGCGCTGCCAGGTGGGTTCAGGGGCGCGTCCGGCGGCAAGGAACGGCTCGCCGTGGTGAAGGGTGCATGTATCCATCCAGATCCGGCCGCTGAGCAGGTGTTTCCCCATGCCAGGGGCGGATCGAGGATAGGGGCCTGATCTCTCGAGGAGGGCAAGAGTTCGACGTTATAAGTCATGAGCGGGACCACGAAGCTCAGCCCCATCGGACAGGTGCTCTCGGGCATCGGATTGGACGCTGGTACTCCTTGCTGTCGGCTACTTCGCGTTCGCCGCTGCCGTCGGTACTAGAGTTCCAGGACGTTGGGCTGATGTGGCGAGGATCGGCGCAGTGTGCGCGCCAGTCGGCTTGGGGGCGGCTTGGCTCATTCGCACCGGACGTGCGCGCAAGCGAGCGCCCTCGTCGAGAGCGTAGCCTGCTCGGGGTTCGGGGCCAGGAGATTCGGCTGTTCGGCGAAGGCCCACCGCCGCTGAGGCCATTCTGACCCAGCGACCAGGTCCGGCAGCGGTGTCAGACATTGAGCGGAGCTGCTAAAGATTGCGTCGCATCTCCATCCGCGACCTACGGCTGAAGACGTATCAGCTTAACAAAGAAACTAACAAAGAAATCCTCGTTCCCAGATTGTGACTCGCGGGCGACCCGCGTGACAAATCGCGAGCCCGTCAGAGGCAATCCCCCGGCCTTGACGCAGGATCGCAGACAAGAAAGCTCTCAGCACCTGCCGAGGATGTCCCACTCATCGTAGAACTTCGGGCGGTCCAGCCGACTAGGCTCACGCGACCTGACGCCTCCTTTCTACCATCTCGGCGTGACACTCGAGCGCTCGGGCGAGGACATGCATGTCGTGGTGACCGTTCACCTTGCGGAACTGCTTCTCCGCTTCCAGCATGCCCGCGGCGATCCAGCGCATCGCCATCCCACCCGACCGCCAACGCTTGACGTTGCGCGTGGCGTCGCGCGCGATCGAGATCATCGACTCGATCGGATTGGTGGACTTGAACGTGCGCGCAAGCGATGGGGGAAGCCCCAGCCGCGTAACGGTCAGCGTCTCTTCCAGCCCTTCGCGCAGCGACGCCGCCGCGCCCGGGTGGGCGAGCTCCAGGCGCTTGGCGAGCGAGCGCAGCTCACGCTCGGCGGCGCCGACATCGGGTTTGGCCCACCCCGCTCGCAACTTGCGCGCGAAGGACGTGCGCTCGCCCTTGGGCAGATGGTCGGTGACGTTGCGCTCCTTGTGCTGCCGGCATCGCTGCACCACCGCGAGCTCGCCCCAGACCGCGCCGATCGCCGACCGGATCCCTTTGCCGCCGTCGATGACGAACAGCAGCGCGCAGTCCTCGGGCAGCCCTCTGTCGGTCAGGTTTGAGATCAGCGACGAGCACACGGCCTTGTTCTCGGTCGAGCCTTCCCACAGACCCAGCGGGTGCTTCACGCCCTGGGAATCGACCCCGAGCGCGACCACGATCAGATGATCACCGACATGCATCCCGTCGATAAACACCGCCAACAGATCGAGCTTGGCCAAGTCGCGGCTGAACAGCTCGGCAAGCTTCGCCTCGGTTGCGCGTGTGAAGCGGCGGGAGACCGCCGAGCGAGTAGCGCCTCGCAGATCGAGGTTGCCCACCGGTTCGGCGCCGGCGCGGTAGCGGCGCGTGGACAGGCCCGCGAGCATGCGGCCGAGCGCGATCTCGTCCAGCAGATCATGCCCGGCGAACACCTCGAAGGAGGGCAGCGCCACCTCGGTACCGGCGACCGAGCGCATCCGTGGCTTGTCGATGCCAACGAGCGCTCCGCCCAGAGGGATCAGGCGCGGCTCGGCCCCGTGACGGTAGACGGCGCGATCGGAGTCGTGCTTCCCCTTTGTTCCGCAGATGCGGGTGACGTCGGCCGACATGATCTCCCGCACGACCTCGAGTCCACATGCGACCGAGAGCGCGAGAACGCCCTCACGAGCGGTCGCCGCGATCTCGGCGAGACTCACCTGAACCTGCTCGGGCAGGCCGGCGGTGTTGAGCGCGTCCTTGGTCACGACGCGCGGACGGGTTACCTTTCTCACAGCGGTCCTCCTCTCGTTACACCCACCCCGTCTCTACCACCTGGTGGTGGGGACGGGGCGGAGGACCGCCCTCAAGTTCTACGAACTACGGGACAACCTCCCGAGAAGCCGCTGACCACAGTGTCTCCCCAGTTTGTAGTGAGGGGAGTTACCGGGAAATCCGACAGGTAGTTTACGTAGCGTAGGGTGTTCCCGATCAACATCAGTCGGCGGGCGTTCGCCAAACGAGTCATTCCTTCGAGGGTCGTAGACCAATGCTTCCCAGGCTTCGGAAAGAGAGTCCTCCCTTCGAACTCGAACGGCTGAGGAGCGGAGGCGGCCCCTGATGACTCCGCGAGCTTGTGCCGGAACACTTTGGCGTCGCCATCTGGTGACTCAAGCAACTCTTGCGCCTCTCGCGCAGAGAGGCGCCGTCTATCGCCGTCGGGGAAGTCTGCCCAGAGATCCTGACCTACGAACGCGGCTGATTCGAGCTTCGAGACATACAGTTGGCGAAACTTCACCTCTTCCCTCGACTTCGCGTACCAAAGCAAGTAGTCGAAGTTGCTTGGCAAGAGAGAGCTCGACTGGAAGCCGGTCTTCTTGAAGGAGATTTGGACGACGAAGTTCTGGCTTCCAAAGACCTCGTCCAAGATCGAGCGTACGAGATGAACGTTCTCGTCGCCGATC
>JBOGVI010000143.1:0-1839 GCA_050692695.1 Actinomycetota bacterium | reverse complement strand
CCGAATCACAGCTCGCCACGGACGGAGAGAAGCTGAAGCAGGCGAAGGAGACCATCGACCTCGCCCTCGATCTGGCGAAGAACTGCGCGGCGAGCTATCGGAAGGCGCGGCCCGAGGTGCACAAGATGTGGAACAGGGCCTTCTTTCGCACGATCCGGGTCCGCGACGGCAAGGTCGAGGACTTCGCGTACGAGGAGCCCTTCGCGTCCCTCCTCGGTTCACACAAGGGCTCGATGGTGGACCCAAGGGGATTCGAACCCCTGACCTCATGGCTGCCAGCCATGCGCTCTACCAGCTGAGCTATGGGCCCGGATCGACCGAAAGTCTACTTACCCCGACGAGGCGGCGCCCGGCTCGGCCCAGGCCGTCCGGGGGGCGTCCCGCCACAAGCGTTCCAGGTCGTAGTACTCTCGTTCCTCCTCCGCGAACACGTGGACCACCACGTCCACGTAGTCGAGTAGCACCCAGCGGTTCTCGGTCTGGCCCTCCCGGCGGACCGGACGGACCCCCTGCGCCCGGAGGACCTTGTCGACCTCCTCGACGATGGTCTTCACCTGTCGGTCGCTCGATCCGCTCGCGATCACGAAGTAGTCGGTGATCACGATGAGGTCGTGGACGTCGAGGATCGCGATGCCAGCACCCTGCTTGGAGGCAGCGGCCCGGGCGGCCGCCACGGCGACCTCCCTGCTTCCCGGGATCCCGGCCTCTTTACCGGGCACGTCTCCGATCCATGCTCATCCGTTCAGGTAGTCCTCTCCCACCAGGATGGTGACATCTCCGAGCCCCGAGGGTACCCCGGACGTGGACACCGCACCCACCCCGAGCAGCCCCTTGGCCCGCTCGGCCGCCTCTTCGAACTCCTCAGACGTCGCGACTACCAGGGTCTCCTCGTGGTCGAAGGTGGAGGCGTTTAACGAGGCCACGATGCGGAACCCGTTCGGAATCACGTGCTCGGCCACAGACTCGCCCACGCCCGGCGCACCCGTCCCGTTCAGGATGATGAGCCGGACCGGCGGCTGGTAGGGGGCACCGAACGTTCGGACCATGAGGTCCGGGATCAGCTCGTAGTCCGGCCGAAGGGCACCTGGGATCACCGTGACTGTGGGGAGCGGCTGCACGGCGGCGCCCTCCGCCGCGATGAGGACCGCCGCCGCAACTCGGCCATCGTCCGTCTCCACGAAGTCCCCCGCCGACCACCGAGCCCCCGCCTCGAACAGCCCGATCAGGGTCTCCCGCCACGTGAGCAGGCGGGCCGGGCCGGCCTCCCGGAGGGCTGCGGCGACCTCCGCGCCGCCCTTGTCCTCGGCGAACAATCGGATCCCCCCGGCCCGGTCCACCACGGCACCCACGTGGGCCGGGTCGACCACAGCGTAGTGGGGGACCCACGCGCCGAGCAGGTTGGAGATGGCCGTGGTGGCCGCCGGCGTCGGCAGCAGGACGGCGTCCTTCACCGTCCCGTCGCCTTGGCCGGGGATGGTCGTCCGTACGTTGCCCGGCACGACCAGGACGGCGGGCGGCGGCGTCCCCGACGACCCCACCACGGCCACCAGCGGCCCGGCCTCGGACCGGAGCTCCAGGAGTATCAGCGTGGAGGGCTCGGAACCCGAGATGCCGGACCGGCTCGGTTCGCCGGTTCGCCGAAGGAGCACCCCGCCCGCAGCCACCGCGGCCACGATCAGGCCTCCGGCCACGACCGGGGCCACCCACCCGGCCACCCGGGATCCCAAGGGGGCATGACGGCCCGATCGCGCGAGGATGTCGGGCTTTCGGTGATGCGCCCGCTTCACCGGTACAGCCCCGCCTTCTCGATGTAGCTCTTCACGCCCTCCGGGACGAGGT
>JBOGVI010000142.1:0-1753 GCA_050692695.1 Actinomycetota bacterium | reverse complement strand
TGGACCGGGCCAGGCGGGAGGACAAGCCCATCATGCTCTCGATCGGGTACGCGGCGTGTCACTGGTGCCACGTCATGGAGGAGGAGTCCTTCGAGGACCCCGAGACGGCCGCCCTGATGAACGAGCGCTTCGTCTCGATCAAGGTGGACCGGGAGGAACGGCCGGACGTCGATGCCATCTACATGGACGCCGTCCGGGCCATGACCGGCGGGGGCGGCTGGCCCCTCACCGCGTTCCTCACGCCCGACGGCGAGCCCTTCTATGCCGGCACCTATTTCCCGAAGCAGGAGCGCCACGGGCTGCCGGCCTTCCGGAGCGTCCTCGCGGCCGTGGCCGACGCGTGGGAGAACCAGCGGGGCGAGGTCGAGACGCAGGGACGGCGCGTGGTGAACTCCATCGGTCAAGCCGGAACGATGCCCGGATCGAACGATCCCCTGTCGGACGAGGTCCCCCGCCAGGCGTTCGCGAAGCTCCAAACCGCGTTCGATCCCCGGTGGGGCGGGTTCGGCGGCGCCCCGAAGTTCCCCCAGCCCATGACCGTGGAGTTCCTGCTGCGCTGTCACCTCCACGGCCACCCGGACGCCCTGGAGATGCTGGAGACCACCCTGGACCGGATGGCCGCGGGCGGCGTCTACGACCAGGCCGGCGGGGGGTTCCACCGGTACTCGACCGACGCCACCTGGCACGTCCCCCACTTCGAGAAGATGCTCTACGACAACGCACAGCTCGTCCGGCTGTACACGCGGGCCTGGCAGGTCACGGGGCACGAGCGGTTCCGCCGGATCGCCACCGAGACCTCTGACTACCTGCTGCGCGAGATGCGGCACCCCGAGGGCGGCTTCTTCTCCTCCCAGGACGCAGACTCTGAAGGCGTGGAGGGCAAGTTCTTCGTGTGGTCGTGGGACGAGCTGGTGATGCTGGCCGGCCAGGGCGTGGCCACGGCCCTCGGGGCGACGCCGTCCGGCAACTGGGAGGGGACGAACGTCCTGTGGCGCCCCTACCCGGTGGAGGCCGTCGCCGAGGAGATGGGCGTCGACTCGAAGGAGCTCGAGCGCGACCTGGACGCGGCGCGGGAGCGGCTGTTCGAGATCCGAGAGGGTCGCGTGCACCCGGCGACCGACGACAAGGTCCTGGCGGCGTGGAATGGGCTGGCCGTCTCGGCTTTGGCGGAGGCCGGACGCGCCTTCGGCCGGCCGCGCTACGTGCACGCCGCGGTGCGGGCCGCGGACTTCGTGCTGACGCGACTGCGCGACGGACCCGGCCGGTTGCTCCGTTCGTGGCGGGACGGCAAGGCCGGACGGCCCGGGTACGCCGACGACCATGCGCTGATGGCCGATGCCTGCCTGGTGCTCTACGAGACCACGTACGAGCTCCGGTGGTTCGAGGAGGCCCGGGCCCTGGCCGACGAGCTGCTCCGGCTGTTCTGGGACCGGGACCGGGGCGGCTTCTTCCAGACCGGCTCCGACGCCGAGGCGCTCGTCATCCGGCCGAAGGAGCTGTTCGACAACGCGGTTCCGTCGGGGAACTCTGCCGCCGCCGACGTGCTCCAGCGGGTGGCCCTGCTCACGGGCGAGCCGGAGTACGAGCGCGCCGGCGTTTCCGCGCTTCGCCTGGTGCGGGACCACATGGCGAGCGCCCCCACGGGGTTCGGCCAGGCCCTCTCGGCGCTCGACCTGTACCTGTCGGCCGCCCGGGAGGTGGCCATCGTGGGCGATCCGCAGGCTGAGGACACCCGGGCCCTTGCGGCCGAGGT
>JBOGVI010000141.1:0-2931 GCA_050692695.1 Actinomycetota bacterium | reverse complement strand
AGCTGCTTCAGCTTGGCGCCTTTCTGCGCCGTCCTCCCGCCGAACGTCTGCCACGTGAACACGTGGTCCAGGGGGTCGATGGCGATGTGCTGGAGCTCCTTCACCTTGCCGAGCGCGTCCGAAGCGGTCACGAACATCTCACCGAAGGTTCGGGGATCGGCGAACCGGAGGTCCCCGCCCTGGTTGAACGTGATGACGACGTGGGTGTGGGGCGGAAGCGGCACCCGCTTGTTTCCCCGGAGGAACTGGCCGCTCATCCCGAAGTGCACGACGAGCACGTCGCCGTTGTCCAAGAAGAGCAGGACGTACTTCCCCCGGCGCTCGACCTTCCCGATCTTCCGGCCCACCAGCCGGTCGGTGAACTCCTTGCGCCTGGCGTGGCGGCGGATGATCCGCATGGCGTTCTTCGACGGGCGGACCTCGGCGGCGGCGACCTTCCGGCCGACCACATCCTTCTCGAGGTCGCGGCGCATCACCTCGACTTCGGGAAGCTCCACCTATCCCCCCTTCGAGCCCGTCTCAACCGTCCGCTCCGACAGCTTCAGGTAGGCCTGGTGAGCCGCCTGCTGCTCGGCCTCCTTCTTGGAGCGGCCGATCCCGGTCCCGTACGCCTTGCCCCCCAGGTACACGGTGGCCGTGAACTCCTTCTCGTGGTCGGGACCCCGCTCAACCAGCCGGTACTCGGGCAGCGAGCGCAGGTCCTGCGAGGCGATCTCTTGGAGGATGGTCTTGTAGTCGCGCTCGCCCTCGCCTCGGACGTAGGCGACCATCCGGGGCCGGAACAGCCTCTCGATGATCCGGCGGGCCGTCTCCAGCCCGAGGTCCAGGTACACGGCCCCGAGGATGGCCTCCAGTGCGTCGGCTAGGATGCTCGACTTCTCCCGGCCGCCGCTGCTCTCCTCCCCCTTGCCCAGGCGGACGATCTCGCCGAGACCGAGGTCCCGAGCCACGTCGGACAGCGCGCCCATGTTGACGATGGCAGCCCGGAGCTTGGCCAACTCACCTTCCGCGAGGTCCGGGAACTCGCGATAGGCGACATCGGTCACCACCAGCCCGAGCACCGCGTCACCCAGGAACTCCAGCCGTTCGTTGTTCAGCTCGAGGTCTTGCTCGAAGGCGAACGAGCGATGGGTTAGGGCCGCGTCGCGGATGGAACTGTCCGCGAACCGGACGCCGATGGCCCGCTCCAAGGCTCGGGTCGTGGGGTCATCGGCGCCGTCGGCCCTCACGCGTCACTCGACCTCGATCGCCTGGCGACCCGCGTAGTAGCCGCAGTTCCCGCACACCCGATGCGGCAGCTTGGGCTGGTGGCACTGCGGACACGTCGAGTAGGTTGCGGGCTCCGCCTTCCAGTTCGCGCGCCGCTTCGCGCTGCGGGCCTGAGTCTGCTTTCTCTTCGGTACCGGCATCGTCCTTCCTTCCTGTTCGTCGTTACGGTTCGGTGAACAGCCCGTGGAGACCCGCCCAACGGGGGTCCGCGGACTCGTTGGGGCACGCGCACTCACCGAGGTTGCGGTCGCCGCCGCAGCGGGGGCACAGGCCGAGGCAGTCGGGCTTGCACAGAGGCGAGAACGGCATCGAGAGCACGACCGCATCGCGAACCATAGGCTCGGGGTCCAGGGTCAGGTCCTCGCCCAGCACGTAGTCGTCCTCTGGGCCGGCGCTTCGTACGACCAGCTCGTTCAGCTCCACGTCGAAGGGCTGGTGGAACTCCTTCAGGCAACGAGCGCAGCGAAGCGCCATGGTCCCCCCCACGGCGCCCGAGACATAGATGCCGTCGACGACGCTCTCGAGCAGGAGTTCGCCCTCCAAGCACTCGTCTTCGGAGACGTCGGCGAGCTCCGTGTGCAGGCCTTCCACCGTCTCGTACACGCGCACGGTCCTGGACGTGCCCGCGTGCTCCACGAGGTCACGAACGTCGATGGAACGCATCACGCCCCTTCCCCCACACCCGGCTCCTCCGTGCCGAACTCCTGCTCGGCGGGGGCCCCCCCTCGCAGGCGCTCCCGCCCCATCTGGACCTGCTCGAGGGTCCTGGCGAGCGACGACTTGGTGGCGACGAGCTCCTCCCCGGACCGCTGGAGGGCGATCTCGAACTGGGCCAGCTTGGCGTCCACGTAGTCCTCCGCCTCCAGGCGCATACGCCGGGCCTCCTCCCGGGCCTCGGCCAGGACCCGGCCGGCCTCCTCCTCGGCCCGCTTCACGACCTCCTCCCGGGAGGCCATCCGAAGCTGCTCCGCCCGGGCGTCCTGCACGATCTTCTCTGCGTCGCGACGGGCCTTGGCCAGCAGCTCCTCCCGGTCCTTCACCACCCACCGGGCCTGCTTGACCTCCTCCGGCAGGGCATCCTTCATCTGGGCCAGGAGCTCGAGGATCTCGTCCCGGTTGAGCAGGGCCGAGGAGGAGAGCGGCATGGACTTCGCTTCCCTGATCATGTCCTCGAGCTGTTGGAGGTGGGCGGCGAGGTCCACTATCCGGGCCTCCCCAGCGTGTCCGCTAGGCGCTCCGCAACCACCGCCGGCACCAGCCCGGAAACGTCGCCGCCGTGCTGGGCCACCTCCTTCACCAGGGATGAGGACAGGTAGGACCAGTTCGGCGCGGTGGTCATGAAGAACGTCTCCACGTCCGCCAATCGCCGGTTCATTTGAGCCATCTGGATCTCGGACTCGAAGTCGGTCACGGCCCGCAGGCCCTTCACGATCACGGGGGACCCTCGCTCCTTTGCGAATTCCACGAGCAATCCGGAGAAGGAGGCGACCTCCACGTTCCGGAGGGCGGCCGTTGCCTCCTTCAGCATCGAGACCCGCTCCTCCACGCTGAACATGGGTTCCTTGGCAGGGTTGTCCAGCACCGCGACCACGACCGTGTCGAAGTGCTGTCCTGCCCGTTCGATGATGTCGAGGTGACCGTTCGTCACGGGGTCGAACGTCC
>JBOGVI010000140.1:0-2151 GCA_050692695.1 Actinomycetota bacterium | reverse complement strand
AGGCGTGCTGACGAAGATCCTCGTGCCGGAGGGCCAGACCGTGGCCGTCGGAACGCCCGTGGCCGAGATCGACGGGGCCGCCGCTGGTGGGGCGGCGCGTGGCGAGGCTCCGCCGGACTCTGCCCGGCCACCGGCCTCGCCTCCTCCGGCCGCTCCTGAAGTTCCACCCGAGCGTGGGGCAGAACCTGGCTCCGGCTCGCCCCCCGCCGAACCGGCTCCGGCTGCCCCTGCCGCCCCCGCGGCGGCGGGCACCCTGCCGGATCGGGGGACGAAGAGCCAGATCGTCTCCCCGCTGGTGCGAAGGCTCGCCCAGGAGCACGACCTCGATCTCTCGCAGGTCGTCGGCACTGGGACCGGGGGGCGGATCACCAAGAACGACGTGCTGGCCTTCGTGGCCTCCCGCGAGATCGCAGCAGCCACGCCCCCCGCGGCCCAGCCGGCGGCGGCGCCAGCTCCAGCAGGGGCCGGCGAGGAAGTCGTGCCCATGTCGCACATCCGAAAGGCCATCGCGGAGCACATGACCCGCAGCCTCCAGGTGTCGGCTCGGGCGTGGAACATGGTCGAGGTCGACATGGAGAAGATCGCCCGCCTCCGCGACGCGACCAAGGAGGCCTTCAAGGCGCGCGAGGGATTCAACCTCACCTACATGCCGTTCGTCTCTCGAGCCGTGACCGACGCGCTGATGGCGTTCCCCATGGTGAACGCCGAGCTCCGCCGCGAGGAGATCGCCATCAAGCACTATGTGAACCTGGGGATCGCGGTCTCTTACGACCAGGGCCTGATCGTGCCCGTGGTGAAGGGCGCCGACACGATGAACCTGGTGGGCCTGGCACGGGCCATCAACGACCTGGCCGTCCGGGCTCGCGCCCACAAGCTCCAGCCGGACGAGGTCCATGGCGGCACGTTCACGATCACGAACCCGGGCCCGTTCGGCTCGATCATGTCGGTCCCCATCATCAACCAGCCGCAGACGGCCATCCTGGCCTTCGACTCCGTGGAGAAGCGCCCCGTGGTCGTTGACGACGCGATCGCCATCCACCACATGGTCTACATCTCGATGTCGTGGGATCACCGGGTGATCGACGGCGCGCTGGCGTCGCAGTTCCTGGGCCGGATGAAGGAGAACCTGGAGACCTGGGACTGGAACGAGGACCTGGGCGCGTAGGATGGCTCGCCGGGAGGGTCGCGCAGGGCCGGGCGGGGAAGGCCGGATTGGCTGGTTGCTGCGCCCGCCGGGGCTCGTGCCGTACGCGGCGGCGAACGCCGCCATGCACGAGCTGGCGGAACGGCGCCTGGCCGGCGAGGTGCCGGACACCCTGATCCTCCTGGAGCATCCTCCGGTCTACACGGCCGGCCGCCGGTGGAAGCCGGAGCACATCACGTGGACCGAGGACCGGATCCGCGAGGCTGGAGCCGAGCTCCACTTCATCGACCGGGGCGGAAGCCTCACGTTCCATGGCCCCGGGCAGCTCGTCGCCTATCCCATCATCGACCTCGGGGCGAAGCCGGATGCGCTCGGGTACGTCCGGCGGCTGGAGGAGGTGGTGATCCGGGCGGCGGCCGACGTCGGCGTGGGGGTGCATCGAAGCGACGTCCAGACCGGCGTGTGGTCGGGCGAGCAGAAGGTGTGCGCGATCGGGGTGCGGCTCATGCGGGCGCGCGTGACGCTGCACGGGTTCGCGCTGAACTGCACGACCGACCTGTCCTGGTTCGACGCCATCGTCCCGTGCGGCCTGGCGGACGAGGGCGTCGCGTCGCTGTCGCAGCTCGCCGGCCGGGAGGTCACCGTGGCCGACGTGACCGTGCCGATCCTCCGCCACTTCGAGCGGGTCTTCGACATCGAGCTCGAATCGTGCGCGGCCGAAGCCGCGGTCTTCATGGCTCCGGCCGCCGCCGTCTCCTAGCTCCTAGCGACGCGGCTCAGGCGTCGGCGACGATCGAGTACCTGGGCACGCTCTCCAGCCATCCGAGCAGCGGCGGCCCGACCGTTCGGCGGGCCCACTCCACGTCGCGGAGCCGGGAGCGGCGGACGGCTCGCCACCCTGCCTCGCGGACGGCGTCGATCAAGGGCCGCGGCGAGGTGTGACGTGCCAACGGGAGCTGAGCGAGGATCCGAGGGTCGTACGGCGCGTGGTGCTCGGGCGGGATCCG
>JBOGVI010000139.1:0-12223 GCA_050692695.1 Actinomycetota bacterium | reverse complement strand
AGGCCGGCCCGCCACTCGCGGCCGCGACGAGCACCTCGTCCTGCGGCTCGTTCCCCGGGTGCAGCTCGTCACCGCCGACGAGCGCGAGCGGGCCCGGCCTGACATCGGGAGCTTCGCTCATCCGCCGACACCGTAACGGCGATGGAGCCATGCCTGCGCGGGCACCGCACGCCTTTGCTCGAGCTAGCCGAGGCCGGCGCGCACGGAGAACGTTCAGGTCCACCCCGTGTGGGGGATCCTGCTCAGCCGCCTCTGGGTTCGGTAGCCGGAGGCTACTCGAGGTTGCCGAGGCCGCGGAGGTGCTCCTCCATCTCGTCGGCCTCCGTCTCGGCGACCGAGCGCTCCTGGTCCGCCGCGCGCGCCCCTCGCCCGCTGACGCGCCCGCGCGCACGCTCGCTTCCGTGGCCAGGACCTCGCGCAGGACCTGTCCCCTGTGCGTGATCGAGGCCGGCGCGTCGAGTTGCCGCAAGGATGGTCGAGGCCAGGTCAATCAACAGCGGCTGAACCTCGCGCCGTCCTGTCGCTCGAAGCGCAAGGAAACACCGGCCACCGCCGCGCGCTTCGGTCTCCCTACAGCTTACGTTGCCGAATTCAAATACCTGCGGCGGCCCCGGGGACCAGTGCTCGAACGACCCACAAGCAACCATCTCGCCGTCGCCTGAAACTTAGGAAGTGTTGGAAGCGTGGTCTATTCCTGGAGACAGTTTAGTCTCGAGGAGGTGAAGCAGTTCGCTCGTCGAGCCATCAGGCCACGCCAATGCCCGAGCGAACTCCTGCTCCGATAGGTCTTCAAGCTGTCCCGAAAGCTCCGGCCTCGACAAAGGGAAGACCCCGCGTTCCAAAAGCACTGCCCGTGCCAGATGTGACAGGGATAGCCGCGCCTCTTCCTCAGCGGCATCCTCGTCACCCATTGCCGCAAGTGATTGCGCTCGTTTGAGGTGTACCGCGGCCTTCTGCCGCTTGAGTTCGGCGTTAGGCCATCGATCTCGCGTCGACAGCCAGGCCTTCAATTGCTGCCAGTGGCTCCGCCCCCGGATTGGCTTTGCGAACCGAATAACCCAGGACACGAAGTCATCTCCCTGCTCCAAGCGCTCCACCAGCTGATCCCTTGACGCCTGGAGGACTTGCACGCGACCTCTCGCCCGGGGCACATGGCCGGAGCCCACAACAAGAATGTCGATATCGCTCCAATCGTCGCTCGCCCCTCTTGCCCAGGATCCAACCAGTAGAACTACGGTTGCTTCCTTCGGAATGTCCTGGAGAACCTCCTGAAGTGCTCGTCGCTCAGCATTCGACAGCGCCATGCCGCTCATGAGTTCAACCTCGACTCGACGTATTGGACGTAGTCTTCAACCTCCGTGACGATATCCTCCGCAGTTCGACCGTGAGGAGGCCGAATCTCCCCATATGACTCGCTCTTGCGCAACTCGTTTAGGTCCTGAAGCAAGTCCGCCACATCCGGGAAACTGAACCGATCCCGTAGGAGCTCAGAGGCTTCCACTTTGCTAGCGTGGCTCCTTTTCCATGACACTCCCAAATTGTCCGCGGCAGCAGCCACCGCGTTTTCAAGAGCGTAGAACGAGTAGAGCGCAACGTCCAGCCAGTCAACCGGTTCAATCGCGGCAACTTGCGCCTTCCCAAGCTCCCTCTTGGCAAGATCGAGCCGTTCCTCCGGACTAATCATGGAGAAATCCTAGACCCCTGCATCAGGTCCCGAGCAGGAATTCGGCGGTAGCTACTCGAGATAGCCTAGGCCGCGGAGGTGCTCCTCCATCTCGTCGGCCTCGGTGTCGGTGACCGAGGGCTCATCCTCGCGTGCGGCCGTGGTGGGCGCGCCTGCGCCCGCGCGCACGCTCGCCTCCGCGCCGACGACCTCGTGCAGCACCCGGCCCGTGTGCGTGATCGAGGCCGGCGCGTCGAGCGCGGCCAGGAGGGTCGGCGCCAGGTCGATCAGTAGCGGCTGCTGCTCGAAGGCCGTCACCTTCGGTCCGACAGCCACGATCACGCCCTCCGGCCGATGGTCGCCGGAGACCCAGTCGGCGTCCTCGAGGGCGCTCTTCGCGTGGGTGAGCGAGTACCCCTCGGCCGGCTCCATCAGGATGTCGGGGGCGGCGTCGGCGTGCTTGCCCTTGAAGACCTCCTCCCGCCGGTAGATCGCCTTCACCGGCTTGCGGCTCGTCTTCGGGTCGACGAACGAGCTCAGCCGGTCCATCAGGCCGTCGCGGACACGCTCGAAGTCACCGGGGTCGACGATGCCGTCCGGCTCCCGGCCGGCCAGGTTGATCGAGACGCCCTCGCCGGTCGAGCGGATCGAGGTGTACCCCCTCGTCTTCGCCCAGTTCACCGAGTGGGGGAGGGAGACCTTCCCGTGCAGGCCGAGGAGGTCGTAGACCTTTCGGGCCACCTTTCGCACGGCGCCCCACTGCATCGGCCCGAACACCACGTTCGACGCGCTGAACTCGAGGTAGCCGAACTGCTTCAGCAGGCGATCCATGTTGATCGCGCGGGTGCATGACTGGAACCCGTGGTCCGACATGAAGATCACGATGTCGTCGTCCCAGGTACGGCCGACGAACGAGCCGATGGCCTCGTCGAGCTGCTGGTAGATGCGCCGGCTCTTCCGCGCCAGGTCCGTGTTCCAGTTCGTCCCGTAGTCGGGGTGGTCGGGTCCGACGTAGTTCGACAGGCAGTGCTGGGTCCGGTCAACGCTCACCCACACCGAAGCGAACAGGTCCCAGTCGGTGTTGTCCATCAGCCATTCGGTGGCCTTGATCCGCTTGCTCGTGATCTCGAATGCCTCGTCCAGGTAGGCGTCGGGGCGGTTGCGATAGGTGGTCCAGGACATGCCGTTGATCTGCCACGGCACGCCGGCACTGGCTAGGTCCTGCTCCAGGCGGGCGGGGTGGGTGAACGGGCGGCCCTTGGGAAGGACCCCGCCGGCGACGACGTTCCCATCGATGGCGGGCGGCGGGAACATCAGGGGGACGTCGGCGTAGGCGCCCTTCCGGCCGGCCGCCGAGAGGTCCTCGACGAAGGTCCGCTCCTTGATCGAGCGGTAGGTGACCGGGTACTGCTTGTGGGTGCCGGGGACGGTCTCGAGGATGTCGTAGACACCGTGGTCGGCCGGGTCCACGCCGGTCAGGAACGACGGCCAGGCCGCCCAGGAATGGGTGGGGATGGTCGAGCGCAGGACCGCCCGGTGGCCTCGGTCGATCAGGGCCTGGAGGTTCGGAAGGTCCCCCCGCTCGAGCAGGGGGTCAAGGATGCGCCAGTCAGCGCCATCCCATCCGATCAACAACACGCGTGGCATTTGAACATCACGTCCTCGCTTGGAGAGCGGCAGTGTATCCAAACCCCCAGGATAGTTCCGTCCTAGGTGCCAGGTGCCGACGGGTCCTCCTCACCCACTACCTCTTGGCTGTAGTCAACGACGATGCCAACGACGGCCCGAACACCCTTGTTGCAACCCTTGAAGACAAGATGGTCAAGCGCGACAAGGGAATCATCACGAACAAGCGCGCTAACGAGCGCATGTACGAACGACTGGGTCGCTAGGTTGACGCCACCGAAATCGAGAACAACGTCCTCTCCTCCATTCAAAGCCGGAAGCAACGTCTCCTCCCGCAGCCGCTTCGCGGCCTCCTTATTCTCGGCGAACTCGCCCGCGACTGCCGCAATATCGACCGTAGTCATCGCAGAAACCGAGCTTTCCTGTAGGAAGCTCTTCTGAATACGGTCGTGTGGGTCGTATGCCTTCCGTACGTCGACGAGCAGTTCCTGAAACGTCTCGTGGGCGGCAACACTAACGTCAATCCCGATCGCAGTGCCCGGCCAGGTTGGCAACCCCTCGAGTCGCCTGGCTTTTTCCATCCACGGTCGCCCACTATATGCGGAGTTGCTTTGCCGGGAGTTTTTAGCGGCTTGAAGAGAGCGTCCCCCGAGTAGGCGACGAAGAAGTTACGTGATGCCTTGGCCACTGACTTCACAACGAAAAGGCCAGCGCCAGCATTGTATTCATTCCCCGCCAGGACCAGCTATTTAGCTGGCGCCCACTCGGCGAAGCGGGCGACGAGAAGCTCCTGTTCTGGTTCCTCCACTGCCCATGGATGGTAGTGGGAGGGCGAGCGCACCCAGCTGATTGCGTCTGTGGCGGACTGGGTTCCCGCGAGAACGACGATGCACGCGAGGGCGGAGCCGGTCCGGCCCGTACCTCCGTCGCAGGCGATGTCGACCAGCTCACCACCTTGTACTCGTTGCCACGCCTCGGCGAACGCAGCGAAGGCGTCTGCCTCGTCGACGGGTACGCCAAAGTCGGACCAGTCCACGAACCGATACGGCCACCCGACCGAACGATCCAGCCACAGCCTATCGAAGTACAGCGCCCAGTCAGGCCGTTCGTCGCCCTCCACGGGGATGACGTCGGTGATCAGGCCGTGCGCCTGTACGATCCTGCCCCCCGGTAACTCGACTCGCATGACGATTCCTACGGCTAGGTGTTGGCAAAATGATCGGCTCGCGCCAGCTCAGGCCCGCTCTTACCATCAGTACTGGCCGTGAAGCGTCGGCATCCTATCTTGGGCCGAGGGTTCGACGCAGCAGCTCGATGACCTGGAGCCGAAGCAGCTCGTCGGCCTCCAGGTCCGAGAGGACCTCCACCATTCCCTCCTCGCCGCGATCCTGGAACTGCCGGATGACGTCGGCCCGTACGTTCGACGGTGAGGTGAGAACTCGGAGCAGGTCCGCCCGAGCTGCGGGCGGTAGGTTGGCCAGCCGTCGCTGCAACCGATTCCGGTTCATATGTGGAGCGTAAGTGATGCAGGGTCGATGCGGGACTGGCTTCCTGCCTCAAAATACCGTCGCTATTTCACAAATATGGCCCTAGGCGTTGACGAACGGACCAGGATTGCCCTATCCTCCGAGTGTCAAGCACGGTCCTTGAGAAATGAGGAGGCCCCCATGGCAATGCAGGCGCCCGTTCAGCCGGCGACCAAGCACAAGGAGACGAAGCGGGACGCGTTCCTTCGGCTCGCCGCGCGTCGCACCAACGTGATCATGGAGAAGATCCGAATCCTCTCCAACTGCGCGAACCCCTATGCGTACGAGTACACGGATGACGACGTCAAGAAGATCTTCAGCGCTATCGAGCACGAGCTCCGCCTCGCCCGGACGAAGTTCCAGCAGAGTCGGAAAACCGACTTCAGGCTGAGCTGACGGCGAGGGGGGTGGAGTGGATGCGCGCGGGTTGGAAGGACCTGTTCGAGGAACTGCTTCACGCTGAGCGAGAGGCCGACGTCACGGCGATCCTCACACGGCGCCGCCTGTTGGATGAAGCCCTGTGGGTACCTCTCGGCCGCGAAGAGAACAACTACTCGGTTGTCGGTGTCCAGCACGCCGATCCGACCGGTGCACTGGTCGAGAAGGTCATCAATGGTATCGACGCGTTGCTGCTGCGGGCGTGCTACGCGAGCGGCATCGACCCGGAATCTGAGCGGGCGCCCCAGTCCATGGCGGAGGCCGTCGAGCTGTTCTTCGGCGTGAAGGGCGGCCGGCTCGGCGACCTCACCCCCCGGGAACAGACGGCCCTCGCGATGAACCTACGCCTCATCGCCGTGGGTCTGAAGACTGATCCCAGCTACCTCGTGGTGGATACGGGGGAGGGCCAGACGCCGCGGTCCTTCCCGGATACGTTCATGTCCCTGGTGAAGTCAAACAAGCTCCGCATCCCCTTCGTGCAGGGCAAGTACAACGCGGGCGGCACGGGCGTACTCCCGTTCTGCGGCACCGAGAACTACCAGCTCATTGCGTCGCGTCGGCAACCTGAAGCGCCGGCGGCACCGGAGGACGACACGCGGGACCTATGGGGGTTCACGCTGATCCGTCGCATCCGGCCGACGGCTCACGATAAGCGCCGCACCTCCATGTACGTGTACCTCGCTCCCGACGAAAACGTGCCGTCGTTCGCCTCGGATGCAATCACGGTCCTACCCCGAGACCGTCAGAAGGGGCCAGCCACCCCGTACGCCGAACCCCTCGAATACGGCACGGTCATCAAGCTCTACAACTACGGGTGGAGGGCCAAGAGCGTGGCGACTACCGAGGCTCGGTTCGAGCTGGAGAGGTACCTGCACTCGCCGTGCCTGCCCTTCCGCGTGACGGAGACCCGCGACTACAAGGCGAACTATTTCAGCACCACCGTCTCGGGGATCTGGGCAGCGATCACGACGGACGAGGCACGAGAGGAACGGGAGCAGGTCGAGTCCGATTTCCCCGCGAGCGCGAGACTGAACCTGCGCTCCACCGGTGAGTTGCCATACCAGATCGTGGTCTGGAAGCCCGAGCGGGACATACGACGCCTGCCCCATGGCGTGGCCTTCACGGTGAACGGCCAGGTGCACGGCGAGGCCCCAGCAGACTTCGTGAGCCGGAGGCTCGAGTTCGACTACCTGCGGAACCAGCTCTTTGTATCGGTCGACTGCACGAACATGAAGGAGGAGGTCCGAGAAGACTTCTTCATGGCCTCTCGAGACCGGATGCGGAACACGGAAGTGAGAACCGAGGTACTCGCTGCGCTCCAGTCCGACCTCAAGAACCACCCGGGGCTGAAGGCGCTGAACGCTGCCCGTCGAGCAAGGGAAGTTGAGAAAGCGCTCGGCGAACAGGAAGACGTCGTCGATACTCTCCAGCAGCTCCTGAAACTCGACCCCGGCCTCCGGTCGCTGTTCGAGACGGGCGAGCGGCTGGTGACCACGGTGGCGCCTACCGAGACGGAGAAGTTCGAGGGTCGCCGATGGCCGACCTACTTCCGGATCGCCAAGGAACCGACGGGACTCGTCAAGCAGTGCCCGGTGAACCTGACGTGCCGTGTGGAGTTCGAGACGGACGCCGAGAACAGCTACTTCGAGCGGCCCAACCAACCGGGGAAGATCTGGATCACGCCGGCGGACGCGTGCGAGTACCAGCGCCTGTGGAACGGCGTGTTCTCCACGAGGTTCCGACCCCCGAAGGGCGCCAAACCGGGAGACCGGATTGAGGTCACCGTGGGCGTCACTGACCCGGACCGCGAGAGCCGAGGTAAGCAGCCGTTCTGGTGCACGTTCGTGATGCTCGTGACGCCGACAGAGGACCGCACGTCGCGTCCTGGGACGACGACGAAACCCAAGAAGCCCAACGAGGGAGAACAAGAGGCCCCGCGCCTAGCCGTCCCGACCATTACGGATGTTCGACGACCTCAGTGGGGAGACCACGAGCCGCCGTTTACCGAGGACGATGCGCTCAGGATCAAGAACAACGGCGAAGGTGGCTACGACTTCTTCCTCAACCTGGACAACAGGTACCTCGTCAACGAGCTGAGCCGCGTCTCCACCAAACCGGACAAGGACCTGGCCGTGTACTGGTTCCGTTGGGGCCTCGCATTCTGCGCGATGGCCCTCATTCGCCACCTTGCTCAGGTGAAGCCGAGTGCGAACGGCGAAACGCCCGGGGTCCCGGATAGTGACGGTCAGGCCGAAGGCTTCGACGTTGCGGCCTTCGTGAACCAGTCCACCGGCGGGATTGCATCGGTGATCGTGCCTGTTATCCGGAGCCTGAACCGAGGACCCGCGCCCGCGCCCGCGTGAACTACCAGACGGGAGCGTGGACGAGAAGGTACTCGCGGCCAGCGCCTAGGTCCTTGCCGTGCGCATACCACCGTCGGTTCGGGACGTCGCGTACCAGCGTCGGTCCACGCCGGCCGTGGCAGGCGCGGTACCCGGCGCGTTTCATCGCGGCGAGATACCGGGGGAGCTGTTCTTCGGCTCGGTTGAACGCGACAAGTTGCAGGACGAGCCCCCTGCGCCGGAGGAACGGGCGGACGGTGGCAAACGCACGCTCGAGCCTCTCGAAGTACTGGTCCTGTCCAAACGGCGTGCGCGAGCCCATGATGTAGTAGCTGAGAGTAGCTCCATCCGACTTCCCGGCGATCCAGTACGGGGCTGCCGTCTCGCGTCGGCCCTGGATCTGCCAGCGATGGTAGAGCACGTGGACGTTCGGGTACGGCGGTGACGTTAGGACGAGGTCGACCTTTCCACGGGTCGAAGCCAGCTTTGCAGCATGGTGGAGATTCTCGGCGGCACTCTTTACAAGGTGGCGGCGCCCGGGAAAGGCGTCCTTCCGAATACCGTGTTCACGCGCGGCCTTGACCAGCTCTGTCATACCGGCCCGCATGTCGGTGAGCACCGCCGTGAGCTTGTCGTGCAGCGAGCCGAGTGACGGGGTGACGTTCCTGCGTTCGGTCCGCATCGGGTACAGGTACGAGCTCTCGAGCGCCCACTGTGACGTCCGCAGCAGAGCACACCTGACGACGGTCTCCTGCCTCGAGGTTCGTAGAAATCGGGCACGTGTGAGCGCCCGGCCGAGAGGACCGTACAGAGTGCGCGGAAGCTTGAGCGCCGTTCCGCCTTCGACTGGGGTGACACCTCGCCGCAGCGGTCGGTCTTCGAGCCAGGTGAAGATTTCCTCCCACTCGCCCTCGGTCAGAGGCGTCGTCTTGGCTCGCGTAACGAAAACGGCGAGCGAGTTCAAGTCGCAACCCACCGCCCGGCGGCCATGCGCGAGGGACTCAACGATTGTCGTGCCCCCGCCCATAAAGGGGTCCAGCACCAGATCGTCAGCAGCCGTGTGTGATAGCAAGAGCTCCCGCGCCACGTCAGGTGAAGTGGTCGCGGGGTAGCGGTAGAACCCATGCGTGAGTCCACCGATATAACGGGACGTGTGGAAATCGGTGAGGGTTAGCCGCGCGCTTCCGGCCTGGCTGGCATGAGGTCGTGGACTCCGACTCGTCACTCTCGCTCCTGGGGAGGTGCAGGCCCATCGAACGAATATGAGACGGGGCCGACAAAACCCTAACCCTACGAGGCCGCCTACCCCAGCATCTACGGGCAAACAGTTCTCCACATGAGACCAAGACTCTTCGGAGTTGTCGCTTCCTACGGGAAGCAACACCCTCGAATGGATCGACCCGGTGGTTCCCTCACCACCGGGGTCGAGGTCCGTTCCAATCACTCCGCTGTCCGCGTGAACTTCGGTGGTGCGTAGGTCGCGCCCTTCTTCAGCTTCTTGGCCAGCGACTGGCCGATGGCCTTCGCTTCCTTCTCGCTGAAGTCCGTGCCCAGCTTGTCCTCCCGGTTCGCATTTTGAGGACCGCGTTCTCGATCATCGCGCCCACGCTCGCCGGCTTTCCCCACGGAGACAACCTACCAAGCCGAGTGGTCAGCTAGCTTGACGGAGATGGCGGTACTTCCAATTCTGATTCGTCGCCGGATGACTCGGGAAGTTGGAGGATGCGCGTATCCGGCGACTCGAGACGGCGAATCTTCTCCGCCAGTTCTCGGACCTCCCGGAGGCGAGCTCGCTCTCTCGCCGCGGCGGAGTCCTCCTCAGCCCCTTCCTCCTCCGGTTGCTCCGAAGGTTCGGGCGTCCTGATGTCGACCGAATAGCCGGCGTCGACGCGGTTCGCGAGCTTGTTGAGCGACCACCTCACCTCGAATTTCAGCTCGTTCTTCCGGGCCTCGTCCGCCGTCGAAGCCTCGACCAGCTCCTCGGCCAGTGACACCAGCCGCTCCTCCATGATCGTGCTGGCGTGCGCATCGACCTCGGACAGCATCTCCTCCGGGACCAGTTTCGCCATCTCGGCACGCTTGCGCTTGGTGTCGAGGATCTTGTCGTAGGTCTCCACGATCACCTGGAAGGCCTTCGCGATTCCGTAGATGACGCCGGACGTCGTGATGAGGAACACGCTGAACTCCGAGGACGCGATCGACCGGACCTCGAAGTCGGGGCGGCCCTCTCCCGCGAGTTCCTCGAAGGGTGCCAGGATCTTCTGCAGCTGGATGAACTCCTCGCCAAGCTCGGGCAGCTTGCTGTCCACAGCCCCGCGCGGGATCGCGACGCCGACCTCGAAGTCGTCCACCAGCTCGTCCCGCGAGATGCCGAAGAACTCCAAGCCCGTAAGCAGCTGCGAGAGGTTCCCCCCCACCTCCGACAGGCGGTCGTGGATGGGCGCGACTTCAGCCAGGGCGACGCTCGGGCGTGATCTCGTTCCTCGCCAAGATGACTTCGATGCGCTCGAGCAGCCTCTCGCCGAGGACGTCAGATATCCCGAGCTCATCGAGTATCTGCCGGTCCGTGGGGGCCCAGCGGTTGCTGGGTGCGTCGGCCAGTCTCGCCAGCTGGGTGCGCGACTCGCTGATTCCTTGCTGCGCCCCTGCGTCGGATGGGTTGTTGGCGAGGGCCTCGAGGCTGGTCCGAAGACGCCCCACGAGGTTGACGAGATCGAAGTCCGCCAGCTCGTCCGCGACGGCTCTCGCGACCAGATGAAGGCGCTCCGCGTTCATATGGCGCGAGGATAACCCGGGGTAAAGTCGCCCGCGAACCCGCTGTCGGCCGAGGGCTACCTTCGGGATCGGGAGCGGGCATGCCTCAGTCGGTGACCAGGCGCTCGCACGCCGGATCCTGGGGCTCCCCGAGGACCGGGAGGTGGCGATCCTCGTCGCGTTGGGCTACCCGGCCGGCCGGCCGTTGAAGCCCATCAGCCGGCCCAACCGACGGGCGCTCGACGACGTGGTGCACCGCGAGCGCTGGTAGCCAAGGCCGGACCGCCCCGGCAAACTGAGCGCCGGGAGCGATGAGTTCGACCCCGCCATACGGTCTCCTTTGAGGGAGACTGGACGAGGGATCGGAAGAGAGGAGATCGCGATGAGGGACATCCTGGCGGTCGAGTTCGTGTCATTGGACGGGGTGGTGGAGTCGCCGGAGAAGTGGACCGGACCGTATATGGACGACGAGATCGGGCAGGCCATGCAAGCGGGCATGGACGCATCGGACGCGATGCTGCTCGGACGGCGGACCTACGAGGAGTTCGCGGCCTACTGGCCCGACAAGACGGCCGAGGACGATCCGTACGCCGACTACATCAACGCCACCCAGAAGTTCGTGGTGTCCACGACCCTGAAGTCGGTCGAGTGGAGGAACTCGACGCTCATCACCGGCGACGTGGCCGAGGAGCTCACGAAGCTGAAGCAGCAGCCCGGCAAGGACATCGCCATCATCGGCAGCCCCACCCTGATGCGCTCGCTGCTGCGCGACGGCCTCCTGGACCGGCTCAACCTGCACGTTTTCCCGGTCGTGCTCGGGGGCGGGAAGCGCCTGTTCGAGCAGGGCATCGGCGAACTTCCCCTGGAACTCGTGGATTCTCGGGCCTACAAGACCGGCGTCGTCTCGCTCGCCTACGCACCCGCACGCTCCTAGGGCCCACGCACGAGGGTTTCCTCGACGGGATGTCGAGAACCACGCGGCCGCTCCGACTCATGGGTGAGAGCGTCCACCGGGCGCCGGAAACGAGGAGGTGGCAGGATGAAGTACATCATCATGATGTTCGGGGACCAGAACACGATGATGGAGACCAGGTCGCCGGAGTGGATCCGGGAGATGATCGGGTTCATGGGGAAGATCGATCAGGAGATCAAGGACGCCGGCGAGTTCGTCGACGGGCAGGGGCTCGTCGACCCGAGCGAGGCGAAGACCGTCCGGCTCGAGAACGGCATCCCGGTTGCGACCGACGGCCCGTACGCTGAGGCCAAGGAGTCGCTCGCCGGCTGGTGGATCATCGACGCCGACGAGGCGCGCGCGATCGACATCGCCTCGCGATGCGTCGCCTTCACGAGCGGGCCCGTCGAGGTGCGTCAGGTGGCAGACGCACCCCCCGAGGTCTGAGCTCGACCACAACCGACCGCTCATCCGAGCAGAGGAGGAGATACCGATGCAGAAGATCACCCCGTTCCTGTGGTTCGACAACCAGGCCGAGGAGGCCGCGAACTTCTACGTCTCCGTGTTCTCGACCAGGCCCGGAGCCGACTCCGACCCAGGACCGTCGAAGGTTCTGGACGTCTCCCGCTACGGCGAGGCCGGGCCTGGCACCCCGGGAACCGTCATGACCGTGTCGTTCCAGCTCGCGGGGCAGGAGTTCACCGCCCTGAACGGTGGGAAGCAGCCGTTCACGTTCGACGAGTCGATCTCGTTCGCGGTGGACTGCAAGACGCAGGACGAGGTCGACGAGCTGTGGGCGGCGCTCACCAAGGGTGGCGAAGAAGGGCCGTGCGGCTGGCTCAAGGACCGGTACGGCCTGTCGTGGCAGATCGTCCCGACCCGCCTGACCGAGCTGCTGACCGACCCGGATCCAGGTCGGGCA
>JBOGVI010000138.1:0-8852 GCA_050692695.1 Actinomycetota bacterium | reverse complement strand
GCGCAGGGGAGCGAGCCCTGCCATTCGTCCGCGAGGTCCTTGCCCGACCACGCGGCGATAACACCCGGCATCGCCTTCGCCGCGGACGTGTCCACCGATTTGATCTTCGCGTGGGCGAAGGGGCTTCGGACCACGTACATCCACAACATGCCCGGGAACGTGAGGTCGTCGATGAACCGAGCCTGGCCCGTCAGGAGCTCCGGGTCCTCCTTGCGCAGGACCCCGCCGCCGACGTACTTCTCCGCCGTCGCCATGTGGACCCCCTTAGGCCTTGGCGCCGCTCAGCTGCCCGGCGGCGTCGAGGATCGACTTCACGATGTTCTGGTAGCCGGTGCACCGGCATAGGTTGCCCTCCAGGGACTCCCGGACCTCCTCCTCGGTGGGGGTGGGGTTCTCCTTCAGGTAGCTCACCGCGGCCATGATCATGCCGGGCGTGCAATACCCGCACTGGAGCCCGTGGTTACGGTGGAACGCCTCCTGGATCGGGTGGAACTGCCCGTCGGACGCCAGTCCCTCGATCGTGGTGACCTCCCGCCCGTCGGCCTGGACGGCGAGGACGGTGCAGGACTTCACGGACTCCCCATCGAGCAGGGTCGTGCACGCCCCGCAGGAGGACGTGTCGCATCCGACGTTCGTACCGGTGAGCCCGAGGTTCTCCCGGAGGAAATAGACGAGGAGCGTGCGGGGCTCGACGTCGGCCTCCCGCTTGACCCCGTTGACGGTGACCTCGACGCGCGTCACAGCCTCCCCCTTTCGCTGGAGTCGGTGAGGATTCGGATACTAGTCCGGTCGGCGGTCAAGCGGGAAATCGGCGCGGGCCATGAGCGCTGGGCGGGCGTGCGGGCGAGCGCCCGGACCTGTTCAGGGGGATGGCCAGCCTTCGGGTCCGGCTCGCCCCGTTCTCGCCGCCTCGCCGCTGCAATCGGTACCGGTGCCGAAGGCCGTGGAGCGGTCCGGCCGAGCCCGTACCCAGAAGCAGGTGCCGGTCTCGGCCCGAGCGGCGGCCCCCCACACCGAGCCGGAGGCGAACACGCTGATGACCTCGGAGGTGTTGGAGGCCTGGTCGGGGTCGATGAACAGCAGGTCCGATTCGACCTCTCGGAGGCGGAGGGCCGTGGCCGCGGCGAACGTGCCCTCCTCCTGCCGGACGGCCTCCGCGGCGTCGAGCGCGGTCCGCAGGTTGTCCCGAGCCGTGAACTCCGAGGCACGCTCGGCGTCAGGCCGGTTCAGGAAGATGAGAGCCACCAGCAGGGTACTGACCGCCGCGAGGGGGCCGACCACCAGCCAGAAGCCCCGGTTCGACGCCTCGGCGGTGCTGGGGGTGGAGGAGGCCATTTCCCCTCGAAGATAGCGCGGGGTGATAATCCACAGGTCGTCGCCGTCCGTAGCCCTGAGGGAGGTCCAGATGCTGCCAGCTCCGTTCGAGTACCACCGGCCCAACTCCCTCGATGAGGCCCTCCAACTGATGGCTTCGCTGGAGGAGGCCAAGGTCCTCGCCGGGGGCCAGAGCCTCATCCCGCTCCTGAAGTTCCGATTCGCCGCGCCCGCTCACCTGGTGGACGTGAACCGGGTCCCCGGATTGGACGCCATCGCCGAGGACGGCGGCGCCCTTCGCATCGGGGCCCTGGTCCGCCACAATCAGGTGGCCGCCTCGGAGCTCGTGTCCGCGCGCTTCCCCGTTCTGGCCGCCGCGGCGCCCCAGATCGCCGATCCCATCGTCCGCAACCTCGGCACGGTGTGCGGCTCCCTGGCGCACGCGGACCCGGCCGGCGACTGGGGAGCGGTGATGCTGGCCACGGGGGCGACGGTCGTGGCGCGCAGCGCGCGAGGGGACCGCCATATCCCGATCGGCCAGTTCTTCCAGGACATCTTCACCACCGCCCTGGAACCCGACGAGCTCGTCACCGAGGTCCGGGTGCCGGCGCCGGCCGGCCGGACCGGCGGCACCTACCTGAAGTTGGAGCGGAAGGTGGGCGACTTCGCCACCGTGGCCGCGGCGATCCACGTCGCCATGGACGACGGGAGGATCGCCCGAGCCGGCATCGGGCTCACCGCGGTCGGCACGAAGAACGTCCAGGCAACCGAGGCCGAAGCCGCCCTGGCTGAAGCGGAGCCGGGCGACGGCTTGTTCGCGGAGGCCGGACGGCTGGCCGCGGCGGCTGCGAACCCGGTGACGGACGTGCGGGGGTCGGCCGAGTACAAGCGCCACGTGGTCGAGGTGTTCGTGCGGCGAGGCCTGGCCATGGCGATCGACATGGCCCGAGCGGCTTGAGGGGGCCAAGGATGAAAATCACGGTCGACGTCAACGGAGCCGAGCGAACCGCCGACGTGGAGCCCCGGCTCCTCCTGGTCCACCTGATCCGGGACGCGTTCGGGCTGACCGGAACCCACGAGGGATGCGACACCACGAGCTGCGGTGCGTGCACCGTCCTCCTGGACGGAACCCCGGTGAAGTCGTGCACCGTGTTCGGCGTTCAGGCCGATGGCCGAGCGATCACGACCGTTGAAGGGCTGGCCGCGGGGGGCCAGCTCGACCCGATGCAGGTGGCGTTCAAGGAGGAGCACGGCCTCCAGTGCGGATTCTGCACGCCGGGGATGATGCTGGTGGGCACGGCCCTCCTCGAGCACAACGCGGATCCGTCCGACGAGGACGTCCGGTGGGCCATCTCCGGGAACATCTGCCGGTGCACCGGCTACATGAACATCGTGAAGGCCATCCAGCACGCGGCGCTGATCAAGTCCGGCGCGACCGAACCGGCCAAGGTCTAGAGGGGAGCATCGATGGCGAGCGAGACCGAAGAGATCCGCGGGCTGGGACACCGGGTCAAGCGGAAGGAGGACGACCGGTTCATCCAAGGAAAGGGCACCTACGTCGACGACTTCAAGCTGCCCGGGATGCTCCACATGGCCATCCTTCGCAGCCCATACGCGCACGCGAAGCTCAACGGCATCGACGGGTCCAAGGCCCAGAGTCTTCCCGGCGTGGTGGCCGTGGTGACCGGCGAGCTCATGGCGCAGCACAACCTGGCCTGGATGCCAACGCTCTCGGGCGACACCCAGGCGGTGCTGGCGACGGACAAGGTCCGGTTCCAGGGCCAAGAGGTCGCCGCGGTCATCGCGGAGGACCTGTACACGGCCAAGGACGCCCTGGAGCTGATCTTGGTGGACTACGAACCGCTCGAGCCCATCGTGACGCCGCAGCGGGCCGTAGAAGAGAGCGCCCCGATCATCCGCACCGACAAGGAGGGGCAGACCTCCAACCACATCTACCACTGGGAGTCGGGCGACAAGGATGCCACCGACGAGGCCTTCGGCCAGGCCGACGTGGTGGTTTCGCTGGACACTCACTACCCGAGGTCGCATCCCGCCCCCGTGGAGACCTGCGGTTGCGTGGCCGACGTCAACCCGGCGACCGGCCAGGCGACGATCTATATGACCTCCCAGGCTCCTCACGCCATCCGAACGGTGTTCGCCCTGGTGACGGGGTTGCCCGAGGAGAAGATCCGGATCGTCTCCCCGGACATCGGAGGAGGGTTCGGGAACAAGGTTCCGGTCTACCCGGGGTACGTAGTGGCTACGGCGGCGTCGCTCCTGCTGGGACGCCCGGTGAAGTGGATCGAGGACCGCACCGAGAACCTTATCTCCACCGGGTTCGCCCGCGACTTCCACATGCATGGAGAGATGGCCCTGAAGAAGGACGGCACGATGACCGGCCTTCGGGTGTCGCTCCTGGCCGACGAGGGCGCCTTCCACGCCGACGCGCAGCCGTCGAAGTTCAAGGTCGGGCTGTTCCACATCGTGACCGGCTCCTACGACCTTCCCGCAGCACACGTCGCGGCCGACGGCGCGTACACGAACAAGGCGCCCGGCGGCGTGGCGTACCGGTGCTCATTCCGGGTCACGGAGGCGTCGTACATGATCGAGCGCCTGGTGCAGAACGCCGCGTACGAGCTCGGCATGGACCCGGCCGATCTCCGGCTGAAGAACTTCATCAGGAAGGACCAGTTCCCGTACACGTCCGCCACGGGGTTCGTCTACGACTCCGGCGACTACCACGGGGCGATGAACGTGGCCCTGGAGAAGGTGAGCTACCGGGAGCTCCGCAAGCAACAGGAGGAGTCCCGGGCCCGCGGCGAGCTCGTGGGGATCGGGCTGGCGTCGTTCACCGAGATCGTGGGGGCCGGCCCGCACAAGGACTACGACATCCTCGGGCTGAAGATGAGCGACGGGGCCGAGCTTCGGATCCACCCGACCGGCAAGGCCATCCTGAAGATCAGCGTCCAGACCCAGGGGCAAGGCCACGAGACCACGTTCGCCCAGATCGTGGCCGAGGAGATCGGGATCCAGCCCGAGGACATCAAGGTCATGCACGGCGACACCGACAACACCCCCTATGGCCTCGGTACCTACGCGTCGCGCTCGACGCCGGTCTCGGGCGCGGCGACGGCGATGGTCGCCCGCCGGGTCCGCGAGAAGGCCGCGAAGATCGCGGCGCACCTCCTCGAGGTCTCCGAGGACGACATCGAGTTCTCTAAGGGACGGTTCTCCGTGAGAGGCGCGCCCGACAAAGTCGTCACGATCCAGGACGTGGCCTTCGCCGCGTACACCAACTTCCCCGATGGAATGGAGCCCGGCCTGGAGGGCGTCTACTACTACGACCCGCCGAACCTCACGTTCCCGTTCGGGACCTACGCCGTCGTGGTCGACGTGGACCCCGAGACCGGCGTGTGGAAGGTCCGCCGCATGGTCGCCGTGGACGACTGTGGGGTCCGGATCAACCCGATGATCGTCGAGGGCCAGATCCACGGGGGCCTGTGCGAGGGGTACGGGACGGCGGCCATGGAGCTGATCACGTTCGACGAGGACGGCAACTGCATCGGGGCCAACTTCACCGATTACCTGTTGCCGACGGCGTGGGAGACCCCGAGGTTCGAGACGTTCGAGACGGTCACGCCCTCCCCGCACCACCCGATCGGCGCGAAGGGCGTCGGCGAGTCGGCCACGGTGGGGTCGCCGGCCGCGTACGTGAACGCGGTGATCGACGCCCTATGGCCGCTCGGCGTGCGGAACATCGACATGCCCGTCACGCCGGCCAAGGTGTGGGAGGCCATCAAGACCGCGAAGGGCGGTTCGGGGGATTGAGGCCCGACGTACTCGAGCTCGCCGCGGAGCTGTCTCGACGCGGGGAGCCGTTCGTCCTGGCCACGGTGGTCTGGCGGCGGGCGCCGTCGTCCGGCAAGGAAGGCTCCACCGCCCTGATCACCCCGGACGGAAGGGTCCGGGGGTGGCTGGGCGGGGCCTGTGCCGAGCCAACGGTGATCCGGGAGGCGCTTCGAGCCCTCGAGGAGGGCGCCCCTCGCCTGCTGTTCCTGGGCCCCCCGGAGGAGCTGGACGCGCGAGGGCGGGCGGGGGTCGTGACGGTCCCCATCGCCTGCCAGAGCGAGGGAGCCCTGGAGGTCTACGTGGAACCGGTGCTGCCGCAACCGCACCTCGTCGTGATCGGACGTTCTCCCGCCGTGGCCGCGTTGGCCGCGATGGCCGGGGACCTGGGGTGGCGGACGGTGGTGGTGGACGACGGTGGCCGGGCCGAGGACTACCCGCGAGCGGGGCAAGTGGTTTCCAAGCTCGACCTCGAGCAGGCGAGCGTCACCGATCGTTCGTGGATCGTGGTGGCCACCCAGGGCCACTACGACGAGGACGCCCTTGAGCGCGCCCTCGCCACGCCCGCCGCGTACGTTGGCCTTGTGGCCTCGCGCAAGCGGGCCCAGGCGATCCTGGGGTATCTGCGGGATCGCGGCCTTCCCGTAGATGCCCTGGCCCGCGTGCGCGCGCCGGCCGGTCTGGATCTCGGCCGGGTGTCCCACGAGGAGATCGCCGTGGCCATCCTGGCCGAGCTGGTGCGCGACCGGGCGGCCGGCGCGCTGGAGGGCGGGATCCCGACGGCGGAGCCGCGGCACGAGGCGGTGGACCCTGTGTGCCACATGACCGTGGACGTGGCCACGGCCCGTCATCGTTCGACTCATGCGGGACGCACGTACTATTTCTGCTCGGCCGGCTGCCGGGAGCGGTTCGAAGCCGACCCAGCAAAGTTCGAAGCGGTGATGGGATGAGTGAGATCTCGGACGTCCTGTCGGCGATCGAGTCACTCCACGAGCGGGGCGAGAAGATGGCGCTCGCCACGATCGTGGCCGTTCGCGGCTCCACCTACCGCCGTCCGGGCGCGCGGCTCCTCGTGCCGGAGGAGGGCGACCTCATCGGCAACATCAGCGGCGGGTGCTTGGAGAATGACGTGGCCGATGTGGGCCGCATCGTGATGCAGGAGGGCGTGGCGCGCATCGTGTCCTTCGACCTCACCGCCGACGACGAGGCCGTGTGGGGGTGGGGCCTCGGATGCAACGGCGCCATCGAGCTGTTCGTCGAGCCGGCGGAGAAGGCCGCCGAGGTGGCCGGGGCGCTCCGCATGGCCCTCGATGAGGAACGGCCCATCTCAATGATCACGGTGCTCGACTCGTCGGTCCCCGGCGTGCAGCAGGGCGACCGGATGCTGGTCTGCCCAGACGGCTCGACCGGGAAGTCGCTCGGCGACGGCGACCTCGACGACGCGGGGAGAGAGGCGGCCCTCGATCTCCTCGCCTCGGACCGAAGCGAGATCCGCGACCTGCCGGGGTCGTCGGGCGAGGCCCGGGCCTTCGTCGAGGTCCTGGAACCGCCCCTTCGCCTGCTGATCTGCGGTGCCGGCCACGACGCCGCGCCGCTGGTCCGCGCGGCCGAGGGGCTCGGCTGGCGGCCGATCGTGGTGGACGACCGCGGCGAGTTCCTGAACCGCGACCGCTTCCCGGAGGCGGCGGACTTCGTGCGCCTGGAGCGGCCGGAGGACGTGGCGAAGGTGGCCCCGGTGGACGAGCGGACCTTCGTGGTGGTGATGACCCACAACTTCCTTCGCGACAAGGACTACGTGCGCTCGCTGCTGGCGTTGCCGGTGCGGTTCATCGCCCTGCTCGGACCGGGCGCGCGCACGCAGCGGCTGCTCACCGAGCTTCGAGAGGAGGGCGTGGCGATCACGGACGACGATCGGGCCCGTCTCCACGGCCCTGCCGGACTGGACCTCGGAGCCGAAGGGCCCGAGGAGATCGCCGCGGCCATCGTCGCCGAGATCGTGGCCGTCAAGCGCGGGCGGGAAGGCGGGTTCCTGCGGAATCGCCCGGGACCGATCCACGAGCGTCACACCCCGGCCCGCCAGGCGACCTAGTACCAGTCTTCCGGCGGGCCCTTGAACTCCTGGATCGTGTTGCCGCCGTCCACCACGAGCGACTGACCGACCACATAGCTTGCGGACTCGGAAGCGAGGAACGCGATGACCTCCGCGACCTCCTCCGGCCTCCCCGGCCGGCCGACCGGCGTGTGCTTTCCCGCCCTCAGCTCCTCCGGAAGCGACGACCCGGTCTCGATCCACCCGGGCGCCACCGAGTTCACCGTGATCCCGCGAGGAGCAACCTCCAGGGCCAGTCCTCTGGTGAGTCCGTCGACCCCCGCCTTGGCCGCGCCGTACCCGACACTTTCAGGGATGGCGGCGAGAGGGCCCGTTACCGACGAGACGTTCACGATGCGCCCGTAGCCCCGCTCGACCATCCCCGGGAGGACGCACCTGGTCACGTTGAACGTGGTCTTCAGGTTCAGCCCGATGGCCCGGTCCCACTCCTCTTCGGTGAGGTCGACGAAAAGCGCCGAGGCGCCCCCCATGCCGAGCTGCACCATCCCCGCGTTGTTCACCAGGATGTCGATGTGCCCGTAGAGCTCAAGCACCGACTCGACCATCGTCCGGGCCTCCTCGAAGTCGGTGAGGTCGGCGGCGAACCCGGCTGCCGTGTGGCCGCGCCCCCGCAGCTCGGTTTCCCGGTCGTGGATCCGGTCGGTGGTGGAGGTGATGGCGAGTATCGCGCCCTCCCGCCCCAGCGCCTGCGCGGTCGCGAACCCGATGCCGGTGGGGCTCCCGGCCCCCGTAACCAGCGCGATCCTCGCCTCCAGACCCAACGCCATCCTGATCTCCACGCTCGCGGCGGCCGCGAGCATAGCCTCCAGTTCTGGATGGCGCCGGCCAGCGCGGGTGGATAGGCTCGGGGCGATCCGGACAAGCCCAGGGGGAGCCGTGCTGATCGAGAATGAGTTCCGGGTGACGGCGCCCATGAACCACACGTGGGCGTACCTGCTCGACGTGGAGAAGGTCGCGCCGTGCGCCCCTGGGGCCGAGCTCACCGACGTGGTCGACGATCGGACCTGGAAGGGCAAGATCATCATGAAGCTCGGACCGATCGCGCTGTCGTTCGCCGGCACCGTGACCATGGCAGAACGGGACGACGCGACTCACCGAGTGGTGCTGAAGGCTCAGGGCCAGGAGGTGAGGGGCAAGGGCGCCGCCAGCGCGGCCGTCACGTCCTGGTTGGAGCCGGGCCCCGGCGACGGCGAGACCACCGTGAAGATGCAGGCCGACATCACCCTCACCGGCACCGTGGCTCAGCTCTCCCGGGGGCTCCTCCCCGACGTCTCGGCCAAGCTGACGAACCAGTTCGCCGAGTGCCTGCAGGCGAGCATGGTGGCCGAGGAGCAGAGCGCGACGGCAGCTTCGCGGAGCGGGGAAAGGGATGGTATGGCAGGCGGAGCGAAGCCGCCGTCGCCCCAGGCCCGACCACCGGCCATCGGGGGGATCCGGCTTGGGCTGTACGCGATCGTGAAGGCCGTCGGGCGGTTCTTCTCGGGTTTGCTCGGCCGCAAGCCTTCGTGATCACCGGGATCGTCCTGGCCGCAGGCACCTCGTCGCGGTTCGGCCGGACCAAGCAGCTCCTCGAGCTCGACCA
>JBOGVI010000137.1:0-4451 GCA_050692695.1 Actinomycetota bacterium | reverse complement strand
ACCTCAAGCTTCTCCTCAGTGAGGTCGTCACCAATGCCATCCGTCACGGCCCACAAGGCGACGACGCGTCGATCGTCATGCGGGTGGTCGTCGGGGACGAGATGGTGCGGGCGGAGGTGGCGGATGGCGGGCCCGGGTTCGCGCCACCGCGGGGCCCAGCGGCCGACGGGAGTTCCGGGTGGGGCCTGTACCTGGTCGATCGATTGGCGGACCGGTGGGGCGTCCGCCCGGGCCCCCCGACGCGCGTCTGGTTCGAGATCGATCGCTGTGTGTTCCCGGCCGGCGAGCACCGTGGGGGTCCATGGCCGGACACATGGGATCCGCAGGTCATGGACTCCCTGGGGGTGGCGGTGGTGGCCGTGGACGCAGACGGGGTGGTGACGCGGTGGAACTCGCATGCCCAGGCGCTCTACGGCTTGGAGGCTCAGGAAGCGCTCGGCCGGAAGGTGATCGAGTTGGTCGCCGCCCCCGAGCACCTTCAGACCGGGGAGCGTGTGATGGAGCGGATCCGTGCCGGTGAGCCCTGGGAGGGAGAGTGGGAAGTCCCTCGACCGGACGGCTCGAAGCCGCTGGTCCGCATGGAGACCACGCCCGTCCGCGACGAAGCCGGCACCCTCCTCGGTGCGGTCGCGGTCTCCTTCGACGTCCGGCGTCGCGAGGGAGACGTCACCCGCCGGCGTCCGGAGGAGACGGCCGCCCAAGACAGCGAAGAGCGGCTGCGGATCGCCCTCTCCGCCGGTGCGATGGGGGCGTGGGACTGGAACGTCGTCTCGGGTGAGCTCCGGTGGTCGGAGGACCTTGAACTCATCCACGGGCGCGAGCCGGGAACCTTCGGGGGCACGTTCGAGGACTTCGCGCGGGACATCCATCCCGAGGATCGCGAGGAGGTTCTCGCCGCGATCGGCGACACGGTGACGCGAGGAGAGGACTACCGCTCGGACTACCGCATCGTCCGTCCCGACGGAGTGGTCCGGTGGCTGGCCGCGCGGGGTCGGGTCTTCCGCGACGATCGGAGACGAGCGGTGCGGATGGCGGGCGTGTGCACTGACATCACCGAACGCAAGGAGACGGAGCGCCAGCTCGGCCTTCAGTACGCGGTGTCAAGGGTGCTGACCGAGAGCATGAGCGTGGAGGAGGCGGCCCCGCGGCTGATCGAGGACGTGGGCCTGGCCCTAGGATGGGAGCTGGGCCATCTGTGGCAGGTCGACGAGGACGGTGCGGTCATCCGCTACCGCGGTGGCTGGCACTCCGGGTCGAGCGAGGCGGCGCGGTTCCAGGCGAAGAGTCGCGAGTTCGTGTTCCCGCCCGGGATCGGCCTCCCGGGGAGGGTGTGGAGCTCGGGCAGGGCACACTGGATCCCTGACGTCACGAGGGACGAGAACTTCACCCGAGCCCCATTCGCCACGGATGCCGGCCTGCACGCCGCGTTCGGCTTCCCCATCACCTTGGGCAACTCTGTCCTCGGCGTGATCGAGTTCTTCAGCCACCGCATCCGCGAACCCGATGAGGGTCTGCTGGAGACGACGACCGCGATCGGCCGCCAGATCGGCCAGTACCTGGAGCGCGTGGAGGCGGAGGCCGCCGTGGCCGAGAGCGGGGCCCGCAAGACGGCGATCCTGCGCTCCGCCCTCGACGCCATCATCACGATGAGCGAGGACGGCACGATCATCGAGCTGAACCCGGCGGCCGAGCAGATGTTCGGCTTCGCCCACGAAGATGCCGTCGGCCGGGAGCTGGCCGGACTGATCATCCCCGAGCGTCTACGCGAACGACACCGGCAGGCGTTGGAGCGGCACCGCCGGACGGGCGTTGGCCGCGTCCTTGGACGGAGGCTCGAGTTGTCCGCAGGCCGATCGGACGGCACGGAGTTCCCGATCGAGCTGACGATCACCCGGGTGGACATGCCGGGGCCTGCCCTGTTCACGGGCTACATCCGCGACATCACGGACCGCAAACGGCTGGAGGAGTTGGGGAGGCGGCTCCTGGACAACGAACGGAAGGCTAGGGCCGAGGCCGAGGCGGCGCGGGAGCGCATGACGTTCTTGGCGGATGCCAGCGTGATCCTGGCCTCGTCCCTCGATTTCCGCAAGACCCTGGCTCGAGTGGCCCGCCTGGCCGTGCCGCGCCTGGCCGACTGGTGCGGCGTGGAGCTCGTCGGGGCAGACGGCTCCATCCAGTCGGTGGGCATGGCACACGTCGATCCGGAGAAGGTGGCGCTCGCCCGCGAGTACCGCCGTCGCTACCCGCCCGAGGAGATGAGGGAGCGCGGGATCGCCAACGTCATCCGCACCGGTACATCGGAGCTGTACGAGGAGATCCCCGAAGCGCTGCTGGAGCGGGTCCGGGACCCCGAGCAGCGTGAGTTCATCCGCAGGCTGGACATCGGCCCGATGATGATCGTTCCGCTGATCGGCAGGGGCCGGCCGGTGGGGGCGATCACGTTCGCCTCGTCCGCGGGGGGGAGGCGGTTCGGACAGGCCGACCTGGAGCTCGCAGAGGACCTCGGGCGTCGGGCCGGACTCGCCATCAACAACGCCAAGCTGTACGAAGAGCGGAGCCGCATCGCCCGGACGCTTCAGCGGAGCCTGCTCCCGCAGCGGCTGCCTGACATCCCCGGGATCGAGGTGGCCGCGCTCTATCAACCGGCCGGCCTGGTGAAAACCGACGTGGGAGGGGACTTCTACGACGTGTTCGATGCGGGGGATCGCTCCTGGGTCTTCGTCATCGGCGACGTATGCGGCAAGGGCGTGGACGCGGCGGCGCTCACGGGTCTGGCCCGCCACGTGCTGCGGGCGGCGGCCGTGCGGGAGACCACCCCCAGCGCGGCGCTGGGGGACCTGAACGAGGTTCTCCGTCGGGAGGACGGGGATCGCTTCTGCACGGTGGCCCTGGGGCGGTTGGAGCCGGGGTCCGGGAGCGCCACGCTCACCGTGGCCTGCGGCGGGCATCCTTCCCCGCTCGTGCTGCGCAGGAACGGTTCCGTGGAGCCCGTGGGGACGCCCGGCACGCTGATGGGCGTCTTCGATGACGTCGAGGTCCAGGACCGGGCGGTCGAGCTTCGAGCGGGCGATGCGGTCGTCTTCTACACCGATGGGCTGGTCGATCCCCGTCTCACCGAAGCCATCGACGATGCGGCCCTGCACGCCCTGCTCGGGACGTGCCGGGAGTTCGACGCCGCGCAGATCGCCGAGTGCTTCCGAAACGCGGCGGCCGACCCCGCGGGACAGGCGCCAGACGACGTGGCCATCCTCGTGCTCCGGGTGACGCCCTAAGGAGGCCCTTACTCGTCGGGCGGGATCGTCTCCGGGGTCGTCCGGCGTTCCACGTCGAGCGAGCGGTCGGCTCGGGCCAGGGACCCCCGGGTCACCTCGTGCCCGCACGTGTACACGTGTACCTCGCTCGAGTCGGCGCGTTGCTTCGGCCGCCCCTCCAGCTGTCCGGTCCCGGCGTCGAAGGCGAGATCCATCAGATCACCCCGCCCGCAGATCGGGCACCGGGTGGGCGACGCCCCCTCCGAAGATTCAGGCATGGTTTACTCCTTCCCACACCGGGTAGTGGTGAAACTCCCCTTACGTGGCGAGGAAACGGGTGGAGGAGGCATCGAGGCCGGGCGCAGCGTCGCCCCAAGGCGGCCGGGTCGGGCCGAGGATCCGGCGCGTCCAGGCCTCGGCGTCCGGGTTCACTCGGCGCCGGCGGGGCAGGGGGTTCACGTACCTGGACGAGCGCGGCAAGCCGATCGGGGATCCCCAGACCGTCGATCGGATCCGCACGCTTGCCATCCCGCCGGCGTGGGCGGACGTGTGGATCTGCCCGGACCCCTGGGGCCACCTCCAGGCCTCGGGGATCGACGCAGCAGGCCGCCGCCAGTACCTCTACCACGAGCGGTGGCGCCGGTGGCGTGACCGGCAGAAGTTCCGCAAGATGCACGACTTCGCGCGATCCCTCGGTGTACTGCGCGGTCGGGTGAGCCGAGACCTGGACCAGGACGGCCTCCCAAAGGATCGCGTGCTGGCATGTGCGGTGCGTCTCCTGGACCTCGGGCTGTTTCGGATCGGGACGGAGAGCTACGCCGAGCGGAACGGGTCGTTCGGCCTGGCCACCCTTCGCAAGCGCCACGTGAGGCTGACCGAGGACGAGGCGCTGTTCGACTACACCGCCAAGGGGGGCAAGCGTCGCGTGCAGTCCATCCGAGACCCTGAGGCCAGGAAGGTGCTGCGGGAGCTGAAGGGCCGGCGGTCCGGGGGGGAGGAACTGCTGGTGTACCGAAACGGGGAGGGGTGGAAGGACGTGCGGTCCTCGGACATCAACGAGTACATCAAGGAGTCGGCGGGGGGTCCCTTCTCCGCCAAGGACTTCCGGACCTGGCACGGTACGGTCCTGGCCGCCGTCGCCCTGGCCCCGAACGACGACGTCGGCCCCTCCCTCACCGCCCGCAAACGCGCCATCTCCAC
>JBOGVI010000136.1:0-6970 GCA_050692695.1 Actinomycetota bacterium | reverse complement strand
CCCTTCTCGTTCTCCCGGATGGCGAGGTTCCGCACCACCTCGGCGACCTGGTACACGTCGCCGGAACGGATCTTCTCGATGTTCGTCTTGTAGCGGCGGCTCCAGTTGGTGGGCTGGCGGGACTCGTCCTCCCGGAGCACGTCGAGGACCTTCTTCACCTCGCGCTTGCTGACCACCTCACGCAGGCCGACCTCCTCGGTGCTGTCGACCGGCACCATCAGGGTGAGGTCTCCGTAAGCCACGCGGAGGACGAAGTACTTCCGCTTCTCGCCGAGGATCTCGCGTTCCCGAAGCTCTTCGATAACTGCTGCGCCATGTTCCGGGTGTACAACCGTGTCGCCTTTGCGGAACACACAACCCCCTCGAGTCGAAAGTGGTCGGTTCGCAGACTGCCAAGATAGCACGGCGCGCTTCCCTGCCGCAAATGAAAACCCCTGGTCAGAGGCCTATTTCGGTCCGTTTTGGCTGTTCGGAGGCCTAAGCCACATGGTCACGGCGGGCGCTCGGCGCCGAAAGCCGTGCCCATCGGAGCGCGTCCGCCACGTGCCTGACCGCCGCGATCCGGACCCCGTCTGCCGACCTCGCCTCCGCGGAAGCGAACACCAGGGTCACTCCGGAGGCCTTGGCCGCGGCGAGGCGCTGCTCCATGGCCGGGGCGTTCCGGACCAACCCCGTGAGCCCGATCTCGCCTACGAAGGCGCTGCCCGGCGGGGGTGGGATCCCGGACGAGGCCGAAGCCAGGGCCGCCGCCACCGCGAGGTCGCAGGCGGGATCGTCGATCCTGACGCCCCCGGAGGTGGCCCCGTACAGCTCCGCTCTGGCCAGGTGGATCCCCACCGCCCGGTCGAGCACTGCGGCCACCAGCTGGAACCGGCGGAGGTCGAGGCCGGCGACCTGGCGGCGGGCTGGTCCCTCGGCGGCCACGACCAGGGCCTGGACCTCGATCGCCAGGGCCCGGCGCCCGGTCCGGGGAAGCGCCGTGGCCGCCCCCGGCTCCCCTGCCCCGGAGCAAAGCAGCTCCCCGGGGTCGGTCTCGTGCAGCCCGTCGGCCGCCATCTCGAACCAGGCCACCTCGCCATCGGCCCCGAACCGATTCTTGGTCCCAGACAGCATCCGAAGCCCGGAACGGGGGTCTCCGTCGAAGGTAAGGACGACGTCCACGGCATGCTCCAACGTCCGGGGGCCGGCCACGTCGCCGTCCTTGGTGACGTGGCCGGCGAGGAGGACGGCGATGCCCTCGGCCTTGGCCATCCCTACCAGGGCGTCGGTGCACGAGCGGACCTGGGCCGGCCCCCCGGGCATCTGCCCGCCCGACGGGTCCCGGAGGGTCTGGATCGAGTCCACAGCGACGAGGAAGGGGCGGGCCGCACGGGCTGCGTCCACGACGGTCCCAAGCTCCCGGCCGGGCACGAAGGTGATCCCGCCGCCCGCGATCCCCAGGCGCTTGGCGCGGAGCCCGACCTGGTCCCCCGACTCCTCCCCCGACGCGAGGAGGCAGGAGAGCCCGGCACCCGACAGGTTCGCCACCAACTGGAGGAGAAGGGTCGACTTGCCGATGCCGGGCTCGCCGGCCAGCAGGGCGACAGTGGCCGGGACGAGGCCCCCGCCGAGGACCCGGTCGATTCCCCGGAACCCCGTGGAGACCCGTCGCTCGCTCCTGCCGCCCTCTGCGAGCGTCTCGAACTCGACCGGGCCGAAGGCCGCGCCATGGCTCCGGGCCTCGATGGTTCCCCACGCCGCGCATCCCGGACAGCGACCGACCCACTGACCGACCTGCCGTCCGCACACCGAGCACGAGAGGAGCGCCCGCACCTTGCCCACGGGCCGACCGTAGCAGCGGGGTCTGACAGGACATCGCCGGAGCAGGTCTCGCGGAACCGCGCGATGCACTACAGTTGAGTGGTGAGCGGCTCTGGCGTCTATCGGACCGAAGGGGGCAGGACCCTGCGGATCACCGAGTCCGATGAAGGGGCCCTCAAGGTCGAGCTTCTGGAGCAGGACGCCTGGATCGCGGGACCCGTCGGTATGGTGGGCTTGCGGCTCTCGCCGACGACGACCAGATTGACCAGGGTGGAGGTGCGAGCCCTTCCGGCCTAGCCCGGGCTGGTGTGGTCAGGACGAACCGGCTGTCGGCTCGATGCAAGGCCAGGATCAGCGCGGTGTCTCGCGCTCGCCCCGAAACTCCACGACGTAGTCCCAGTTTCCGCCGTCGTCGCTGTGCCGGAACCGCACGAGGCGCCCCTCCTCCCCTCCCGGGAAGAGGACGGGAAGGCCGACGTGCTCGTCGCCGGGCCACAGGTCCTCGCGGACGCCCTCCTCCATCCGGAGCAACGTCATGGGGTGGTCACCGGTTCGCTCCAGGGGGCTCCGCCACTCCTCCTCCTCGACGGGGCGAAACCGCACGAACCGTGGGACGGCGTGTAGCAGCACCGGCTCGCCCGGCTTCTTCCACGCCTTGCCGAAGAACCGCCACCGCTCTCCATCCTTGGACGACTCGACGGCCCAGCAGACCTCGCCTTCCATCGGCTCGAGGCTACGCCGTCTGGGCGAGCGCCGCGAGCCGGGTTCCGCCAGACGGGCTGGCGGGTGGACGGAGCGCGCCGAGTCGGCATTGGACCTAGGCCTTTCGTCCAATAGAACGTCCGAGGGAATCACCCGAAGGCCGGATGCGGAAGATGGGCAGGGAGAGCTATGTACTGGAGTACTAATGGAGGCCGATACCTATTATCGAGTACCAGTCTGCGCCAGGAAATGGGGAGGCATGGATCGGATCAGGGTCTTGATCGCGGACGACGAGGAAGCCGTCATCGACGTGCTTCAGGCTGTCATGGCGTCCGAGCCTGATCTCGAGGTGGCCGGCACCGCCACCGATGCCGAGGCGGCCATCGAAGTAGCCTCGCGGGAGCAGCCAGACGTCGCGCTCCTCGACGTGCGGATGCCCGGGGGCGGCGGACCCAGAGCAGCCCGCGAGATCCTCCGCCGGTCGCCGCCGACCAAGGTCATCGCGCTCTCGGCCCACGAGGAAGTCGACAGCGTCCTGGAGATGCTCCGAGCGGGGGCCCTCGGCTACGTCGTCAAGGGCGAGTCCACCGATGCCATCGTCAGGGCGATCCACCGCTCGCTCGAAGAGCACACGACGTTCTCCTCCCGGGTCACGGAGGACGTGGCGCACGCGCTGGCCGAGCAGCTGCATCGAGTGTCCCGAGGCTCGGAGCGGCGACGCCAGGAGAAGGAGGACCGCATCCGAGAGGTGCTCGGCGGGGAGGGACTCGAGATCGTGTTCCAGCCGATCCTCGACGTTCGCGAGGGTGAGGTCGTGGGGCTGGAGGCCCTTGCGCGGTTCGCGGCCCTGCCGCTACGCTCGCCGGACGTGTGGTTCGCCGAAGCCGCCGCGGCCGGCTTGCTCGTCGATCTGGAGCTCGCGGCCGTTCACGCCACCCTGGCGCACCTCGACCGGCTGCCCGAGGATGTGTACGTCGGCGTGAACGTCTCGCCGGACACGATCAGGTCGCCACGGCTCGCCGAGGCGCTGGAACCCGCGCCGGTCGAACGGCTGGTGCTGGAGATGACGGAGCACGCCCGGGTCGATGACTACCCCGCCCTTAGTACCGCCCTGTCGGGACTTCGAGCGCAGGGACTCCGGCTGGCCGTGGACGACGCCGGAGCGGGCTTCGCCAGCCTCCGCCACATCGTGCTGCTCGACCCCGACCTGATCAAGCTCGACGTCACCCTCACCCAGAATGTCCACCGGGACGAGGCGCGACGCGCGCTGGTCACTGCCCTGGTCGCGTTCGGCGCCCAGATCAACGCCGCCGTCGTGGCGGAGGGGGTCGAGAACGAGGAGCAGTTGAACGTGCTCAAGGAGGTGGGGGTCCGGTTCGCCCAGGGCTTCTTCCTTTCCCCGCCGTATCCCCAGCCGGATGACGGCGCCAGCGCGGGGTTACGCCAACCGTTACTTCATACCGATACAGATGTCGGAGGCGTCTCGTGAGGAGCGGATGCTTCGAAACGAGCGTGAGCACACGAGGAGGCCCGATGGACACGACGTCTCCCAGGCATCGACCCTCGCTTGGAGGTTCGAATCGGGCGCGGGTTGGGGCGGTCGGCCTGATCTTCGCCATCTCGTTGGTCCTGATGGCGCCGCCGGCCCTGGCCGATTGCTCGGCGACCGACACGACCTGCGTCGTTACTGACACGACGGAGACGGTCCTGGATACGACCGAAGCGGTCGTGGACACCACGGAAAGCACGGTCGAGGAAGTCGCCACGGTCGTCGAGGAGACGGCCCAGGATCCCGAGGGAGCGGTGGGGGACGTGCAGGCGACGACGGAGCAGGCCGTGGCGGAAACCATCGGCACCGTCGAGGGGCTGTTGGAAACGGCTCCCGGCCCCGGGAACCTCGGACTGGGTTCCGGGTCGGGGGGAACGGGGAGTGGCGTGGCCGATGACCCGACGCCGGGCAACGGCTCCGCGGGCGGAGAAGACAGCACCGGTCCGAGCGGGAAGACTCCCCGCGACAACCGGGTCTTGGGAACCGCGTTCGGCCGTGGTCCGCTGATCGATCCTGCCGCCGGCGGATCCTCCCTCGTTCCATCGGACGGGGGATCGAGGATCTCGCGGCAGCCGCTCTTCGACCGGATCGTCGGGGCGGCGATCGGAGTGGCCAAGGGGCTCGCGTTCCCACTGGCCCTGGCCCTGATCGTGATCGCGTTCGTCATGGTCCAGAACCGCATCGACCGGAAGGACCCCAAACTCGCCCTGGCTCCCATCGCACCTGATCTCCTGAGGTTCGCGTGAGACGGATCGCCCGGGCGCGGGATCGCTCGCGCCCGGAGACGGGCGAACTCGTGTCGCTCTCCGAGCGCATGGGCTCCCTCGGCATCATGCGCCTCGGATTCGGGGTGGCGGTCCTCGTCGTCGGCGCGCTGGCCCCGGACCTTCGCGGCGTCTCCGTCGATGCGCTGGTCCTGGCCACGGGGGCCTTCCTTTCGTCGTTGGCCGTCCCCACCGTGGTGCGCCGGCTCCCCCGAGGCCCGGCGTTGCTCGCCTGCGGCGCGACCCTCCTGCTCGACGGCGTCTACCTCGCCTGGGTGACCTACGCGACCGGGGGCGTCCAGAGCCCGCTCCGGTTCCTGCTGTACGTGCACGTCGTGGCCGTCACGCTGGTCGGCTCGTACCGGACCGGGCTGAAGGTGGCAGCGTGGAACTCGCTCATGCTCCTCGTCGTGCTCTACGCGCAATCGGCGGGGATCCTCGAGCCAACGGATACCCTGGTCTCGGCGCTGCCCGGGGAGGGCGAGCATTTCCAGCTGTTCGCCATATTGAACGTGGCGGCGCTGTGGGCGGTCGCGCTCGGTACCGCCGCGTTCTCCGCCGTGAACGAGCGCGAGCTCCGTTCTCAGAAGATCGACCTCGACGAGCTGTCGTCGATGGTGCGGGAGATCGACGCACGGGCCGACACGTCCGAGATCCCCCACATCCTGCTGAACAAGCTCTGCGAGGTCTTCGGGTTCACCCGTGGGGCGGTCCTGGCCTCCCCCCAGGGAGACCTGGAGCTGATGGCCTACCGTGGGACGGGGGAGGCGCCACACGTCGAACCCGGCCTCGACCCCGTCATGGAGGCGGCGTGGAACAAGCGCTTGACCCAGCTGGTCAAGCAGGTCGACCCCGACGTCGATCGTCGCCTGGCGACGCTCTTCCCCGGCGCCCGCCACCTGCTAGTCGTGCCGCTATTCCTCGACCGTGGGCAGCGTCTCGGGATCCTCGCCGTGGAACACCCCGGGAAGGCCCCCCGCATCAAGCGCTGGGTCGTCACCGTGGTCGAGCAGTTCGCATCCCACGCCGCCCTGGCCCTCCAGAACGCGTGGCTGCTCGACGAGGTCCAGCGAAGGCTCGAGGAGAATAGGGCGCTCCAGCAGGAACTCGTGGCCCGGAACCTGTCGCTCGAGGCCAGGGTGGGTGAGCGTACCCGGGAGCTGAGCGAGAGCCTGCGCAACCTCCGGCAGGTGGACGACGAGCGCCGGAAGCTTCTGGCACGGCTGGTGAGCGCACAGGAGGAAGAGCGACAACGGATCGCCGGAGACATCCACGACGACCCGGTCCAGAAGATCGTGGCCGCGGGCATGCGCCTCCAGCTCCTCCGGAAGCAGGTGACCGAACCGGAGCTTCGGAAGATCCTCGACAAGCTCCTGGAGACGATCGGTGCCTCCATCGTCAGCCTCCGCCATCTCATCTTCGAGCTGCGTCCCTCGGTCCTCGACCAGGATGGGCTGGCCCCGGCCCTCCGCGAGTACCTGCACAAGTTGGCCGACGATCTGGAGTTCGATGTGGACAACCGGCTGTCCGAGGAACCCCCGGGTGAGACCCGGGTCCTGCTGTACCGCATCGCGCAGGAGGCGCTGGCGAACGTCCGCAAACACGCCCAAGCGAGCAAGGTGGCGGTTGTCCTCCGCGAACAGGATGGCGGCTACCTGGTTCGGATCTCCGATGACGGGGTCGGGTTCAGCCCCCAGGATGGGTTTCGGTCGGCCCCGGGGCACCTCGGCCTGTCCTCCATGCGAGAACGGGCCGAGATGGCCGGCGGCTGGTGCAAGGTCCATAGCCTCCTGGGAGGCGGTACCACCGTGGAGTTCTGGGTCCCGCCGGGACCGGCGTCGGCCCAAGGGGCCGGGGCCGTCGAGGAAGCGGACGAGGCGTTCAACGGCTCACGCTTCCGCGAGGTGGGTTCCCGGACCTAGTGGTGTGTCTCATGAATGGCTGGCTACCCGGTCGAGGGCGACGCGACCTCGGCGGACTTTCTCCAGGATTGACTCGGCGGTGGCAGTCCAGACCAGCGGTTTCGGGTCGTCGTTGTTCTCCAGGTCCGCGGCGATCCACGTGTTCGCCACCCCGTCAGCGGCGGCAAGCAACGCCTTCGCCCGCACAACCTCCCGGTGCAGGGCGGTCTGCGACCTCGCCACCTTCACCAGGG
>JBOGVI010000135.1:0-8271 GCA_050692695.1 Actinomycetota bacterium | reverse complement strand
CCGTTCGACCACCGGTCCTGCTGGTACAGCCCGGCCACCACGTCTCCGACGATGGAATCCCCGTCGCCGTCGACGGGACTCACGTCGACCCAGGGCTCCACCTCGCTGTTTGGGAACAGCTCGGGGATGGGCTGAAGTGCCGAGCCGGTGCCGGGCGTGGCGCTGCAGGGCGGGGAGGACAGGGGGCTGAGGCCCGACGCCGCCACCGGCGGCATGACCAGAGATCCCGGCCCCGCCGACGCAGGTCCAACGGCGAACCCCACAAGGATGACCAGGACGCTGGCGAGCGCGAGTTTCCGCATTACCGACCTCCTTTGTCTACTCTGCGGGCAGACGATGGTCAGGGGCACACCCCTCCATTATTCTGATACGAGGGAGAGCCGGGAAGGGTTCAGCTCAATCCGGTGACCACGGGGCTTGCCCGCGGGCGGCGGACCAGCTGGCGGCATCTCGCCGGGCCAACTTTCCGGCCCCCGCGCTTCAGCATCCAGCCCGAAACCAGGTGGTGGCTCGAGACGCGGGCCTGCCCCGGCCAGGCGAGTGGCCCTGAACAGGCTGACGAATCTAGCCTCAGGAGTTGGAGTTCGGTGGCACACAGCAGCCGACGAGCGTGGCTCCCGTCCGCGTACATGCGTCAAAGGCCGGTAGATGGCTACTCGGCACGCGTACGTGGAGTGGTAATCAGCCGGTCTTCTTGATGATCTTCTGGATCTCTGAGCGGTCGAAGGCCCGAAGGGTAGAGGTCCGGACGTTCCCCAAGGAGCCCAGCTCGAGCGCGATCGCGGTAAAGGTCTCATCGTCGCGAGCCTCGGTCACCGCGACGATGTCGTACTCGCCGAGAGTCCAGTAGATGCCCTTGACGCTCCCTCCGTGCTTCTTGACCAGCTCCTCGAAGGCGGCTGCCCGCTTCGTGGAGTCCTTGTAATTCTTGACGCCCTGCTCGGTCCAGTTGACCAGGCTCACGAAGGTGGCCATGGCTTCCCCCTTGTCCTCGGGCGGGCACCGTTTCTTGTATGAACTCTATGCCCCTTGCCGCGAGGCTCGCAAGCCGCCGCCGGGGGTTCGAAGGGAGATGCGCTCGCCATGCGATCGCACAACAAGACGAGGGGGCTCAAGCCCGCTCCCGAGGGCCGCTAGGGATCGGACCGATCCTGCCCGTCCGCTTGGGCCTGCGCAACGAGGTGGTCGATCTCGTCCGTCAGTTCGCCGTAACTTCCCCCCTCGTCGGGGGTGGCGTCCTGCTCATCCGGTGACCCAGATGCCCCTGCCAAAACGATCCTGGCCAGCTGCCTCATGGCCTCCTCCGAGGTTCCTTTCCGAGCCAGGCATCGGTCGGCCAGGCTCGAACCTGAAGGGGCCTTCATCGGTGTCTGGGTGGCTGGGCCCCGTCCGGCGATGCTCAAGCGCTATCTCAAAAGCGGCGGACCGTGCTGCCTCGTCGCGCAAGCAGCAATGAAGCGCCCACGCGTCAGCCCCATCGCGGCCAGATGCTGACGCTAGCTCGCTGCCTCCGAGTCGGGCTCGACGAGTTCGGGGCCCTCGACAAGATAGCGGCGGTGCAGCTCGATGGCGCCCCGACGTTCGGCCTCCTCGACCAGCCACTCGAACAGGGCGTTCAGCCTCGGGTCGGCGGGCTCGCCACTCGTGGTGGCCCGGGACCACCGCCCCCTCGTATCCCGGGTGTACGGCGTGATCCGGTCGCCCTGGTGGAGGTTCCCAAGGTACACATGGGCCAGGGGATCGACCCTCATCACGCTCGCCGTCCAGGGCGCCTCGGTCTGGTCGCGCATCTCTTCTTCATATCGGCCGACGCTGATCAAAACGCGCACGTCGGGGGAGAAAGCCCCCACACACCAGCCGAATCTTGGGCCAGAAGACCATGGATGCCCGGCCGCTCGACGTACGCCCCAGCACTGCCCGGGCGTCATTGCGCGGCAACAAACGAAGGGGATGGGGGACGTTCCCGATCGGCTGTGGGTGACTGTCGGTTCGGCGCGAAAGCCAGCACACTTTGAGGTCGAAAGAGCGTTCCGAACAGGTTGAGTCGGTTTCCACAGACCTCAATACCAGCGCTGAAGAAGGCCTAAACGACCCCTTTCATCTTGTCCTCTCGCAGTTGTCTCTTGCAGGGCGCCATATTCGGCCAACACTTGAAAGGGAAGCTAGTGCTGGAACAAGCCGAAGGCGCGTCGGGCTTCGGTCTCGCGCTCGAAGATGTGAATGCCAGGCGTGTGCCGAAACTGGGCGGCCGTTCGGTAGCTTGCCTCGAGGAGAACGACGCGATCGAGGCGGCTCAGGACCTTGATCGCCGCGTCCTCCGCGACGCGGACCGCCGTGTCGCCGACGGCGAGGACGAACCGCTGTTGGTCAAAGAGTGACTGCATGCCCTGTAGCCCAAGTACGGACGCGGGCGGCTGACAGACGATAGGCGAAATGGGGAGCATCGGAGTCACCCGCGCCCGGATCATGGCGAGGCTTCGGGCTAGGACGATAGTCGGAGGGCAAGCCCGCGGTGGCTTTGAGCCCAGGGTCGACCGAACGTGCTGCCTCCGCGCTTCCTGCGCTACTTCGACCACGGTTGCGGTGACCCCGACCTCGGATCCGGTGTCTGAGCCTAGTGCCATAGTCGGGGCGGTGAAGGTCTTCATCAGTTCGGTGGATGGCAAGACGTGCGCGGGCCTGAAGGCGTGCGCACTCAGGACGCTCCCCCGGCCTTTCCCGAGGCCCGCCGCCCAGTTGCCCCTTCGGGAAAGCCTCGCTAGGCTCGATAACTTCATGGCCGAATAAGGAAGGGAGGAGGCCATGAGACGGCTCGTCGTCGTCCTCGCGGCTGTTTCGGTGTTCGCTGGACCGCCTGCTACGTGGGCTCTGGCGGATCAAGGGTCCCCCGGAACCACGTTCCCGGAGCAGCCGGGCGGGAACGTCGCGACCGGCTGCCAGGCCGTGATCTCGGCGCCCGGCGAGGGACCCGGCTCACCGGTGGCCCAGGCAATCACCACCGGGCTACTCGAAGACGCCTGCCCCTAGACGGGCGGCCGCAGAGATCAGGACGGCCGTTGAGGGTGCTGACGGGCTCAGGCATCCGCCGACCCGCTGGCAGGCGTGGGCGGCCCTGGGACGAGCCCTCTACACGATCGGGGATGACGACGGCGCGGCCACCTCGTTCGGCGAGGCCGCGGCGCTGATCCGAGCGTTCACGGCCACTCTATCGCCAGACCATGAGTCTCTGCTGGCCGCGGCGCCGGTTTGGGGAGATCCTCGGCGCCCGACGCTGAGAGGCGGGACCAAGACCGTCTGCTCAGGTGATGTCGCGGGGCAATTCCGCCTCGTTGGGCATGCGGTCTGGATCCACCCGGAGGACGCCGCCTGCCCGCCCGGCCCCGGAGGGAGACACAGCAAACTCTGCGGGCCGATTGCCCCCCGATAACATCGAGTTCCCGTCGTACGGACACAGCAGCCGAGAGGCGAACATCGGAGGTAAGCTCCGGGCTCTGCTCGCGGACAGGGGAGGATTGGGCATGCAGTTCGTGATCATCGCCCGGGACGGAACCGATCCTGAGGCTCAGGCTCGACGGCAGGCCGTACGACCGGCGCACCTCGAGGGCATCCGACCGTTCGTCGAACGGGGAAACATCCTGGTTGGAGGCGCGATCCTCGACGAGGTCGGCAACATGGTCGGCTCGGTGTTGATGGCGGACTTCCCGACGCGAGAGGGGCTCGACGCCTGGCTTACCGGGGACCCCTACGTCACCGACGGCGTGTGGCAGGAGGTCGAGGTGCAGCCGTACCGAGCTGCGGTCGGTGCATGGCTCCCTACCGGCTAGGTGCTTTCAGGGGCCGTGGGGAGGCGCGATAACCGCTCAACCCTTCGCGCGATCAGGCACATGAGGTGTGGTTGGCACTTGGCCTGCCTCCTTCACGATTACCTTCGTTGACGCGATGCCGGAAGGTGACCGCTAGCCCTCCGCTGGAGGGGGAGGGCGACACACGGGCCGGTCGAGGGCGCCCTGCCGATCGTCGATTTCACAGAGCCTGGACGTGGTGTTCAGCGGCTCACTGCCGGCCGCGGGGTGAACTCGTCGCAGGTAGCCGAACCTTGGATGACGCCTCGCACGAGCCTGCACCCCCCAAGGGGTAGGCGCGGAAACATGTACTTGCAGGCATCGCATCGAACCTCAGGCTTCGGAGCGGGTCGGTAATTCGCCGCCCTCTTGGACAGACCCCATATCCTGGCCCCCATCGCAGGGACATCTTCATGCTTTCCCGCCATCTCGGGCAAGCCTCCTGAACGGGGGCTTCAGGTGGACCGGGATCAATGGCTCGAACTGGCTACCGGGGGGATCGAACGGGACTCGTTCGAGTTCCGCTCGGCCAAGTGGATGGTGCTGGGCGACGTGGGCGTCGTGACCTCAGTGCAATGGTCAGTGGACCGCGGCCGGCCAGGACGACAGCTGAGAGTTTGCGACCCGGATCCCAGGTGAACTTGGTGATGCGCACGTTCCCTCCGACGGGCACGGGTCCGCCGCCGGTGTCCTTGTACGACGGATCGATGGCGTCAGTCGGGATGCGGAAAATCTCCAGCTGCACAGCTCGCGTTCCAGGTCGCCAGTCGGAGGGCAGTCCATGGACGACCTCCTCCGAGGAGGTTCCCTACCACACGTCTCCGGGCCGCCAGTCGCAGCTGATCGGTGCCCACAGATCGAGCTCCGGGAACTTGGGTGTCAGACGTACGAGTACGTTGCCGTCCTCCTCGGCGGTTCGGACGAGCCCTGAGTCCGTCCGGACGAAGGTGGGACCCTTCCATACCACCCATCCCAGGCGCTCGTAGAATGCGGCGCTGCCCGTGTCCAACGCGCCAAGTTGGAACGTCTGATCGATGTAATCATCGACCTCCCCCATGAGCGCCGACCCATAGCCCCGTCGCTGATGGCTCGGCCATGTCGCGACCGCCTCAACGTACCCGGTCGCGAGGCGGTAGCCGCTTGTGTGCAGCTCTCGCTCGACAACGGAGGCGTGAGCCACGATTGCCCCGCCCTCTTCGAGGATGAAGTGGAGACCCCCCAGGGCATGGTCCCAGTCTTCGTGGGTGAACTCGTCGGAATCGCCACCCCACGCGGCACCGAACAGTTCGCGAAGGCCCGCAACCTCCTCCGGGCGCAGTGCGTCGCTCGCAAGTCCTCGGACCAGCGCCACATAAGGACAATACCTCGGGGGAACTGGCGGTTTGCTCGTGGAGCGGGGAGGACTTGAAGCTCCGGCCTACGGATCATGAGTTCGGTGCTCGCGACTCTCGTCATCGCCCCAGAGACGTTGAGAAATCGTTGGAGTTCCTTGGGGGGGGACGGGGAGAGATCGTGAAGAGACCCAAAGACGGAAGCGCAAAGCGGACTTCTGCACCTGAATGTAGCCGCGAGCGCGTAACCATCGCGCTCGAGACTCGTTCCCAAGACCGGGGCAGCCGCGTCGTTCCGCGGAGTTCGTCTCGCCTCCCAATAGCCGGAGCCCTCCTCCTGCGGAGGCACCACGTTCCACTTCACGCAGGCGGGGAGGCATGACGATCTCTCCACGTCCTCAGGTAACGGCAGCGATCAGGGGCGGTCTGAAGCGACCGCCCCTCGCTTACTTCGTGGAGGGTGCCCACAAGCGCTTGTACCGCGCCCTCCGGTGCATCCTCCTTCTGCCGAGTTCGATCAACGGCCGTCGGTCGCCGGCGGGATGTTCTGGTTGAGCCGGAAGAGGTTCGCGGGGTCGTAGCGAGCCTTGATCGCCGCGAGCCGGTTCCCGGTCGATCCCGGATAGGCCTGGCGGATCCTGGCCTTGCCCTCGTCGCCCAGGAAGTTGACGTACGCGCCTGCGTCACCTTGCCGTAGCGCCGCCGCGAAATCGGTGACCCACGGCTCGTGCACCGCCGCCTCGTCGGGCCGCTCGTAGACCGCCGCGACGTTCACCATGATCCGGCTCGTGCGGTGCGCGAACGCGGTGGCCTCGGCCGGCACGCGGGCCATCGCTCCACCGAGCACGCGGAGCTGCGTCACGGCCATCATCGCGGTCGAAGTGCGGAGGCGCTCGAGGATCGTCTCCGCCACCTCGCGATCCACGGTATCGACGAACATCGTGCGCCCCGTCGCGACCGGGTGGTAGTCCTCCTCCTCCGGGAAGTAGATCTCAGGATAGGGCATCGGCCGGACCATGTCGGCGATCGGCTCGGCGAGCGCCCGGAACGGCGCGACGGTGCGCTCACCCGCCTCGCCACCAGCGGCGTGGCACAGGATGGCCATGATGACGAGCCTGCCGTGGTGCTCGGCCGGCACGAACGGCATCGGCGCGGGCATGACGTTGGCGATCGTCGACAGCTCCTCCGGCGCGGCCTCCGCCTCCGCGATGAACGAGGCGATGATGTCGGGCGTCGCGGGCAGGATCAGGATCCCGCCCACGATCGTGCCGACCTCCTGCAGGCGGAACTGGAAGCGAGTCGCGACGCCGAAGTTGCCGCCGCCGCCGCGGATCGCCCAGAACAGGTCCGGATGCGTCGCCGCGTCCACGCGGCGGAGTTCGCCATTCGCCGTCACGACGTCGGCCGCCAGCAGGTCGTCGATCGTGAGGCCGTGCTTGCGGACGAGGAGCCCGACGCCGCCGCCCAGGGTTATCCCCCCGATCCCGACCGAGCCGGTGTCGCCGAACCCGGTCGCGAGGCCGTGGGCCGCCGCCGCGTTCGAGTATTCGCCCGCGGTCAACCCCGTCTCGGCCCACGCGGTGCGTCGTTCGACATCGATGTCCAGCGCCTTCATGTCCGAGAGATCGAGCACGATCCCCCCCTCGGAGACGCTGTGACCGGGGATGCTGTGGCCGCCGCTACGGACGGCGAGCTCGAGCCCGGTCTCGCGGGCGACCGAGACGACATGCGAGACGTCGGTGGAGTCGGCGACCCGGGCCACGACCACCGGCCGCCGATCGATCCCGCCGTAGAAGACGGTGCGCGCCTCGTCGTACCCGGCGTCGCCCGGGGCAATCACCCGACCCGTGAGGGCCGCGCGGAGCTGCGGGATCGAGATCGTGGTCGGGCGTGAGGGCGAGGACCGCATGAGAACTCCTTCCCAAGATCGATGGTCGTCTACTCAGACCGCCCTTCGGCGAACAACTCATCGGTCCCGCGTCGGGCACCGGTCAGATCGGTACGACGACCACGGCGCCAGCTAGGGCGAGCCTCGTTCAGAAACCGTTCACCTTTCTTGCCGTCTGGTAGGCGAAGAACCGCGCGGGCGCCGGCTCAGCACTCGACGGTAGCGGCTTCCCCGACCATGTGCACGGCTGCGCCGCTCGGGACCGCCCCCCTCGGGTTCGAAGACCGGTTGCGCTTCGGCCTGTGAGCCCCCCCGTACGTGTCGCAGCAGCACCGCAACGAAAATGGCAAGCCCGATCGCGCCCACGACGCTGATCGAGGCGGCCACGTGTACACCCTGGATGAACGCCTCGCGAGCCGCCTCGATGAGCGTCGTGCCGAGCCGATCGTGGAGTTGCCCGGCCACCTCGACGGCACCGCCGAGCGTGTCCTGTGCGGCCGCAGCGGCCTCCGCGGGGACACCGGCCGGGATGCCGCCGGCCATCACGCCGCGGTAGATGGCGATCCCGATGCTCCCGAAGACCGCGATGCCGATCGCCCCACCGAACTCGGCGCCGGTCTCCGCGATCGCCGACGCCGCCCCGGCTCGCTCGGGTGGGGCGACCCCGACGATGAGGTCGATCGCCAACGTGAACACGGGAGCGAGACCCAGCGAGAAGACGACGGACCCGACCAGGAAGACCGGGAACCCGGATGTCTCGTCCACCTGGGTGAAGGCCGCGAATCCGGCGGCCGCAAGCGCCAGACCGACAGCCATCAGGTACGCCGGACGGATCCGCCGCACGAGCCGCGGTGTCAGCTGGGAACCAACGACGAACGCAAGGGCCCAGGGCAGCGTCCACAGGCCCGCCTGCAGCGGTGAGAGCCCGAGCACCAGTTGCAGGTACTGCGGAAGGAAGAGGAAGCCTCCGAACACGATGAAGATGCCGAGCCCGTACGTCGCCAACGAGGCGCTGAAGCCGGGTGCCCGGAACAACCGGAGGTCGATCAGCGGGTCGGCGAGCCGTCGCTGGCGCCGCACGAATGCGATCCCCACGGCAAGGCCGGCCAGGATGGACAGGACGGGCACCCATCCCAGGCCGTCCTGAGCGATCTGCTTGAGGCCGAAGATCACCGCCAGTACCGCGACCAGCGACAGGGCCGCGCTGGGC
>JBOGVI010000134.1:0-7239 GCA_050692695.1 Actinomycetota bacterium | reverse complement strand
GACCGCGGCGGCGTGGGCGGTCGTCGCCTCGGCCAGGGCGTCGAGCACCTCGGACAGATTCCTCGAGCCAAGGCGTTCGGCCGTCTCGAGCGCGGAGGCGAGCAGATCCGCGGAGGGATCGGCCACGCGCTCGGCGAAGGCCGAAGCCGCGTCCTGAAGGCCCGAGACCCTGGCCTCGGCCACCAGTCGCCGGAGGTCGGATCGGATCCTCGGCGGGGCGCTCTCCGCGGCGTTTGAGAGCGCGTCGGCGATCCCGATGCCGGAGCGGATGGCGTCGCGAAGCCTGGACGAGACCTCGGCGATCGCCTCGCGCTGTTCCAGGCGCGTCCGTTCGTCCCGGGCCCGCCCGAGCATGCCCGGCACGGCGCTGGCCACCGCCCCGCAGGCGAGCGCCGCGATCGGCCAGCCTGTTCCCACGTAGCCTGCCGTCGCGCCGATCGCTGCTGCGATGGTACGTGGTCCGGCCTTCCTGAGCAGTCCGCTGGGAGACGACCTCCTCCCGGGGCGGACCAGCGCGTCGAAGACGAACAGCAATCCGAGCCCGAACACGGTCGCGGTGAGCAGCGCATCCATCCCTATCTCCCCCGCGCGCTCGCAGCGAACCCGCTCGGGGAGAGCCCCGTCGCGAGCTCGTCGAGCCGGTCAGCGAAGCGCGGACGCACGCCGGTGGGGACAAGGCCCTCGGGTCCCCATCGGAACAGGTCGTTGGTCAGGACACGCCCCGCCTCGAGGCCGGCCACCTCGGCCACCTGCACAACCCGGCGGGTTCCGGTTCGGTGGTCCAGCCGGATGTGGATCACCAGGTCCACGGTCTCGGCGATCATCTCGTTGGCGACATCCGGGGTGAGCTGCTCTTCGGCCATGAGGACGTACGTGCGGAGCTTCGACAGCGCCTGACGCGCGGAGTTGGCGTGGATCGTTCCCATCGAGCCCTCGTGGCCGGTGTTCATCGCCGAGAGCATGTCCAGCGCCTCGGGCCCTCTGACCTCGCCGACGACGATCCGGGTGGGCCGCATCCGAAGGGCGTGGCGGACGAGCTCTCGGATGCCGATGTGTCCGAGCCCCTCCACGTTGGCGGCTCGAGCCTCGAGCGCCACGCAATCGGGAAGCAGTCCCTCCAGGCGGAGCTCCGCAGTCTCCTCGATCGTGACGACCCGCTCGGTGGGCGGGATGGCGCTGCCGAGCGCGTTCAGTGTCGTGGTCTTGCCCGAGGCAGTCCCGCCGGAGACCAGCACGTTCAGTCCGCCCGCCACCGCGCGGCGGAGGAATGCGACGAGCTCCGGGGTCGCCGTTCCGAGGCCGACCAGATCGTCAAGGCTTCCGGCCACCATGCGGTGCCGCCGGATCGTGAGGCACGGCCGGCGAGCAAGCGGAGGAAGCAGGGCGTGTAGTCGCGCTCCATCGGGCAGGCGCACGTCGACGGCGGGCGAGGCGTCGTCGATCCGCCGTCCGGCGCGCGAGATGATCCGGGCAAGCAGCGACCGGACCTCCTCGTCGGAGGCAAAGCCCGGAGCGAACTCCTCCTTCTCGCCCCCTGCCCGGACCACGAACCCCCGGGCGGGGGCGTTCACCACGACCTCCTCGACGGAGTCGTCGTCCAGCAGCGGCTGTAGAGGTCCGAGGCGGAACAGATGGTTGAACAGCTCCTGGGCGGCCTCGGTCCGCTCCTCCGGGGACAACGGCACGTCCTTGGCAAGCGAGCGGCGCCGGTTCTCGTCCTCCACGAGCTCGACCAGGAGCGCCCACGCGCGGGCCTCGGCGTCCTCCTCTGCCAGCTCCTCGGCGAGCGAGCGTCCGATCTCCTCCTGGGCTCGCACCCGAAGGGTCGTTACCACTTCGGCCACGGGCGTCATGCGCTCGCCTCCGAGAGCTCCGGCAGTGGCACTTCGGTCTCGGGCTCGACATCGGCCAGCCTCCGCCGTGATGCGGCCGAAAGGGCGTCGAAGGCTTTTCGGAGTCGCCGCGTCGTCGGGGGGGACTGGGAGACCTGGGCCTTGCGTGCGGCACGGCGCTCCAAGGGCACCGCACCGAGCACCGGCAGCCGCAGAGCCTCCGCGATCTCGGCGAGGTCGCCAGGCCGGCGCCGTTCGTGGGCAGAGACCACCGCGGCGATCCGATCCCGCCCCGTGCCCGCCGCTTCGAGTTGGCGCAGCGCCCGCTCCGCCCCGAGCACCGAGACCAGGTCCGCCCGGACGACCAACAGGACGAGTCCCCCTCTCGAGGCGACAGGCGCGCTCGTCTCGTGGGTCCTTCCGATGTCGGCGATGACCGTCCGGTCGGACGCGATCGCGGCATCCATCGCACCGGCAAGGGCAACCGGCGAGGCGAGATCCGATGGCTCGGGAAGTCCGGTCACGACCTCGAACCCGGCGCGCTCCTCCGCCTCGGCGAGAAGGCCGGCGCTTCCGGAGACGCTTCCGTCCATCCGCAGCAGTGGGTACAGGCCACGGCGGGGGTCCAGCCCGAGGTAGCAGCCGAGGTCGCCACCGGCCGGGTCGAGATCCAGCAGGAGGACCTTCTCTCCCGCTCGGGCCGATGCCGCCGCGAGGTTCGCCGCGACGAACGTCGCCCCCGGCGAGCCCTTGCCCGAGCACACGACGATCGCGCTCAACTCGAGCCTCCGGGGAGCAGCGCGAGATCCAGGCGCCCGGTTGCCCGCGCCTCGGCGACCGCCCGCGCCTCCTCGAGCCGAAGGTTGAGCGTGACGAGCAGACCCTCGCCTTCCGCGGTGGTCGCCGGCTGCACGGACAGGACCGGCACCTCCGTCAGCAGGATCGTCGTGTCGGCCTGCTCCTGCGCCCCGCCGGCCTCGTTCGCGCCGGGACTCGACAGGACCGCCACCCGGTCACCGGCCTGCACGTCCCCGCCCACCGCGGACTCGGGCGGAAGGAGCAGCGTGATCGCCACCGTGCCGGCCGCAAGGGGCGGAGCGTCCGAGACGGCCTCTGGGGCGAGGACCTTGCCCTCCCAGAGCGGCTCGGCGGCCACCCGGCCCTCGATCTCGCCCCGCATCGACGCGGGGAGGTAGGCGACGCCCGCCGGAGCCGAGATCTCGACCACCCGGAGGTCGGAGGCTTCGATCACCTCGCCCGGCTGCACCGAGCCCGCCGCGACGAGCGCGGGCGTTCGGGCCTGGGCGGTGCGGATCAGCGAGGCGCCGCCGAGCACGGCGACCGTCATGAGCAGGAGCCCGACCACCACGCGGAGGTCGAGCCGGCGGAGCCGGGAGTGGGTCCGGGCGGTGAGCGCCTGGCTAGCCTGCATCGCGTCCCTCCTCCTTCACGTTCCTGGCCAGCAGATCGAGGAACTCTTGGGCGCTGAGCTTCGCGGGGTCGTATCCCTTCCCCTGGAGCAGCGCCCTCGCCAGGGCGTCCTTGCGAGCGAGCTCGGAGAAGGCCAGGTAGTCGGCGTGGGAGACGACCGCGGCGACCGGTCGGTCGAACCGAAGCAGGAGGTAGTGGGTCCCGCCCTCGACCTCGTGGAGGATCTCGTAGAGGCGGTTGCGGGCCTTGCCGACCCCGACGGACTCGACGCGGTGAAGATCCATGGGCTGCGGGCGGGACCGCACCTTCGACCCCGTCCTCGTCCACACCTACACCCGCGGGGAGCCGCGTTGGCTCTCCGGTACCTCTCCGGACCCTTACAACTTCCCTTACATCCGCCATCGACGGGCTCGATGGTGACGTGGGTGAGTTCCGGTTCAGTTCCGACCTCGCCCCAGGCGCTCCGGGGTCACGGAGAACCCGGCTCGTCCGGCACCGAATCCGAGTTCCGGCCCAGTTCCGGGCCGGTTCCTGTCGGCCGTCTCGCCGGAGGCATCCGGCCCGGGCTGGAACGAACGGTGGCCCTGACCTGCGCGTTCGCGGCCGCCCTCGGTACTTGCCTCGTGATTCCTGTGGCCGGGACGAGGGAGCTGCCGGGGCTTCCACCGAACGGGACGAGTCGAACAATAGAATCGGGCCGATCGCGAGGGCGGGACGTTGGCGAACGTAAAGACTCTGTGTGATCTGGAGCACGACCGGCCGAGAGCGGCCACGGTCCGCGTGGAGATCAAGTCGACGCGCGCCAACAAGCCGGGCCACCCGATGGTTCGCAAGACCGCGCTCTGCGCTGCCCACGCCCGCCAGCTTCGCGACATGGGATTCGAGCTCGTCGGCGCATAAGGACCTGAGCGGATAGGTGTCAGGTCGTTGGGCTCCATCGGTCGCGCCAGTCGATGAGTCGGCCGACGATGAGCACGGTGGTGGCGAGGCAGAGCGCGGCGTGACGGTGTCGGCTGCGGCGGTCGGTGTTGCGGCGTAGCTGCCCGTAGTTCGACCACCAGGTGTTGGTCGCTTCGACGATCCATCGCAGCCCGAGCCGGACGGGTTGGTTCTTCACGCCGGGGACCTTGGTCCCGCTGTGTCTGCTTGTCATCGAGCCCGAGATCAAGAGTCGCCGCGCGGAGTTCGTGAGGCTCCGCGAGGCCCTCGGCAACCTCGGCGTCCCGGTCGACCTGGTCGTCGTGCCTGCTTCTCACGTCGATGAATGGGGCCACTTCGAGGGCACGATGCTGCACGACGCGCTACGAGAGGGCCGTCTCCTCATCTCGGCGTGAGCCGGCCGAACTGGCGGCCCAGGCCTACGGCCGCGCGATCGCCGACGTCGACGAGCACGCCACCGCGTTCAGCCATCGCCGCACGCGCTTCGAGTACGTCGCCGCCGTGAAGTGGACCGAACCCGACGAGGACAATCTGCGCAAGATCGTCGCGCGGGAGACCGCAGCCAATCTGGATCGGTTTGCCGCCGGCGCATACGTCAACCCGCTCAGCGACGAGGTGCGACGGGCGTCCGCCGGGCGTACTCAGGCACGCAGCGGGCCCGTCCCACCGCCGTCAAGAACGCCTACGACCCGGACAACGTCTTTCACCTCAACCACGACATCGCACCCAGCGGGCGGTGTTGCCCGTGATCGATGATTTTGGCTGGGGATCGCAGTCTCAGCATGTGCGGCCGCGGCTGCACCGTAACTAACGATCGATTGGAGTGGACATGGCCAAGCTGATCTATTCGGCGATCGCCTCGCTTGACGGGTACGTCGAGGACGAGGCGGGCAAGTTCGACTGGGCGATGCCGGATGAGGAGGTGCATGCGTTCGTCAACGATCTCGAGCGGCCGATCGGCACCTACCTATACGGGCGCCGGATGTACGAGACGATGGTGTTCTGGGAGACCGCGAGCACCCAGGCCGATGAGCCGCCGGTGTTCTATGACTACGGCGCGATCTGGCAGGCGGCCGAGAAGATCGTGTACTCCCGGACGCTTCAGACGGCATCCAGCGCGAAGACGTGGATCGAGCGCGAGTTCGATCGAGACGCCGTCCGGCGGCTCAAGCAGTCCTCGGAGGCCGACATCACGGTCGGAGGTGCCGAGCTCGCCGGCCAGGCAATCGGCGCGGGGCTGGTCGACGAGTGCCATCTGTTCTTGTACCCAATCATGGTGGGAGGCGGCAAGCGCGCCCTGCCAGACGACGTCCGCGCGCAACTCGAGCTTCTCGATGAGCGCAGGTTCCGAAACGGCGTCGTTCACCTACGCTACCGCGTAGGCATCTCATGCTGACCGAGGTGGCCGACGGCGTCTGGGTCCGGCAGAGTGAGTGGGTCTGGACCAATTCCATCGTGGTGCGCGAGGAGGATGGGTTGATCCTGGTCGATCCCGGCATCGATGGTTCCGAGCTGAACCAGCTCGCGGATGACCTGGACCGGCTCGGCATACCGGTGGTCGCCGGGTTCTCCACCCATCCCCACTGGGACCACCTGCTCTGGCATGCCCGGTTCGGCGACGTGCCGCGCTACGCCACCCCTGCCGGCGCCAACGCTGCCAGTGAAGCCCGAGAGCGGGGGCAGGCGATGGCGGCGGAGAGCGCGTCGGGCATCCCCCTCGAGCTGATCGCGCTCGTCACCCCGCTGCCCGCGGACGGCGGACCCGTGCCGGGCGAGATCATCGAGCATCAGGCGCACGCCGTCGGCCACGCCGCGGTCCTCCTCGCGGACCGTGGCGTCCTGCTCGCCGGCGACATGCTCTCCGATGTCCTGATCCCTCTCCTCGACGCTCGCCGCCCCGATCAGGTGGGCGCCTACGAGACGGCACTCGACCGGCTGGGTGAGGCCGCCAGGCATGTCGACGTCGTGGTCCCCGGCCACGGCGCCGTTGCCGAGGGTCCCGAGGTGGCGGCCCGCCTCGCCGCCGATCGTGCCTACATCGACGCGCTGCGGCGAGGAGAGGACCCGGTCGACGCGCGTCTGGCGGATGCGGAATGGCTGTCCGGCCCTCACCGGTCGAACCTGGAGCAGGCCCGAGGGCGGTAGGGCCTTCTGATGGCTCGGGGGGCCCTGGCGGGTGCCGTCCGGGAGCGCCGGGAGAACGAAACGATCCTAGGCACCGGTTTCCAAAAACCGGCGATTCCAGGTTCGAGTCCTGGCTGCCCCGTCCTGGCGTCCGGCCATGTCCTGAGCGTTTCCCGGGCTAAGACGGAGCGATCGGGCGGCACGATCGCGGGTCCCACTGAGCAGGCCCTTGCGGCGATGGCTCGTGGGCACGCTGTCGGCACGGCGCCGTAACGTGAGCTCGTGTTCGGCAGGCGGATGATTCGAGCGGCGCTCGTGTGCGCGATGGCGGTCGCCTCGCTGCTACTGGGGACGTCGCCTGCCCTTGCCTGGTCGAACGGGGTCGATGGCCCGAACACCTACGGCACACACGACTGGATCCTCGACCATGCCTTGGACGGGCTCGGGGACCGCGCCGGCTGGGTGTGCCGGCGCGCGGCGCTCCGGGCAACCGACGATCCGGACACCGTCGACGGGATCGACCACGCGAGCGGCACGTGGTGGCACGTCTGGGACGAGTGGGGAGACACCTGGGGCGGCGCGCCGGAGGCCGTCCGCGTCTGGTTCGGCAGGGTGCAGCGGCGCTTGAAGGCGGGACGGGAGTGCTCGGCCAGCCGGGCGCTCGGCATCATGTCTCACTTCGTGGCCGACGTCGCCCAGCCGATGCACACCGACGGGAGCCTGGACGCCGAGGACCGGGTCCACTCGGCCTACGAGTCGGCTGTCGACGAGCGCTCCGAGGCGGACGACGATGAGTACACGTTCGAGTTCGACGGGATCGATGAGGCATCCCCGCGGGCGACGACGCTGCGCCTCGCGCGACGGGCCCACCGGTTCTACGAGGTGCTCGTCACCACCTACGACGACCACGGCT
>JBOGVI010000133.1:0-2093 GCA_050692695.1 Actinomycetota bacterium | reverse complement strand
GCCCCCCGTCCACGTTCCCGAGCAGGCCATCGAGCTCTGCCGGGAGCATCGTCCCGACGTCGTGCTGATGGACGTCGTGTTCAAGGGGAGCATGGACGGCATCCATGCCACGCGCCGGATCAAGGAGTTCTCCCCGGCCACTAAGGTCGTCATCATGACCGCCCACGACGACGACCGGTTGCTGGTTGAGGCGGTGGAGGCCGGAGCCTCGGGGTTCCTCGGCAAGGAGGAGGCCGCCGACGAGGTCCTGGCGGCGGCCAAGGCGGCCGCGGAAGGCGAGGTGCTGATCGATCCCTCGACCCTCACCCGGCTGCTCCACCAGGTGTCGAAGGAGCGCGAGGCTCGACGAGACGCCCTGGCTCTGTTCGACGCGCTGACCGACCGAGAGCGGGAGGTTCTCCAGCTGCTGGCGGAGGGGATACGCAACGACGACATCGCGGAGCAGCTGTTCATCAGCCCCCAGACGGTGCAGACGCACGTGCGGAACCTCCTGGCCAAGCTGGGGGTGCACTCGAAGCTCGAGGCCGTGGCGCTCGCCGTCCGGCACGGCGCCATCTCGGTCTGACCGCGGGCCGCCGGGTAGCTCTCCCGGTCTGACCGCGGGCCGCCGGGTCGCTCTCCCGGGCCGTGCCTACCCTCGATCGGGTAGCCGCATTTCCCCTCGGCCGGGAATGTGGCGCCGACCCCCGTCCTGCCGAACCGATAGGTGGCCGAACCTCGAAGGGCCGATCGGGCTCTTCGTTGGTCTGGAGCGCTGGACACCGACCGGGGTGCGCGCTCGCAGAGTGACAGCGGGGTCGCCTCCCCCTCGGCGGCCCCGCTTCACTACCCGTCCCGACCGGCTCCCCGCCCCCCCCGCCCCGGCGGGATAATTCGGCCGGTGGCGCTCCCCATGAAGCAGATCGGGCTGGGCCTCGCCATGGCCTGCCTGGGAACCACCCTGGCGCTCGGGGTCGCACTCAAGGCTCCCTGCGCGGACGGCGACTGGCGCGACGGCAGGCAGTACCACCGGTACTGCTACTCGGACATCGTCCCCCTCCTCGGGACCGAGCAGCTCACCGGCAACCGCCTGCCGTTCCTCGATGCTTGCGTGGACGCGGACGGCGCGTGCGACGAGTACCCGGTGCTGTCGATGTACGCGATGCGGCTGGCCGCATGGATGTCGAACGGGACCGCCGGGTTCTTCTTCGCCAACGTCCTGCTGCTCTCCATCGCCGCCTTCGCCACGGTGCTCTGCCTATATCTGTTGGTCGGATCACGCGCGCTGTACTTCGCGCTTGCGCCGACCCTGCTGATCTACGGCTTCATGAACTGGGACCTCATCGCCGTGGCGTTCTCCATGGCCGCTACGCTCGCATACCTCAACCGGCGAGACGTGTGGTCGGGGGTCTTGCTCGGCCTGGGCGCGGGGGCCAAGCTCTACCCGGCGTTGCTGCTGGTCCCCCTCGTGCTCGGGCGGTTCCGGGAGCTGAAGCCCGACGCCGGCATCCACCTGGCCTGGGCGGGGGTCGCGGGGTGGCTCGCGGTGAATCTGCCGTTCGCGCTGGCCGCGCCCTTCGGCTGGCGGGAGTTCTTCCGGTTCAACGCGACCAGGCCGGCCGACTGGGACAGCCTGTGGTTCGTGGCCTGCCACCGCTTGACCGGCGAGCTGTTCTGCGACCGGCCACGGGTCCTCGGCGCCCTCGGCTTGCTCCAGGTCATCAACATCGCCTCCGCGGTGCTGTTCGTCGCGCTGTCGATCCTGCTCTACCGGCTGCGCCGAAGGGTGGCGCCTGACTTCCCCAGGTGGACCTTCGGGTTCGCCATCCTGGTTGCGTTCTTGCTGACGAACAAGGTCTACTCGCCCCAGTACGGACTGTGGCTCCTGCCCTGGTTCGCCCTTGCGCTTCCGAACCTTCGTTTGTTCGCGGCGTTCCAGGCGGCCGACGTCGCCGTGTTCCTCACGCGGTTCTCGTGGTTCGGCCGGTACACGGGCATCGGCGGATTGCCGATCGGCGCGTTCGAGATCGCCGTCCTCGTGCGGGCCGCGGTCCTCGTATGGTGCCTGGCGGCGTGGGTCCGCCGCGGGCGGTCCGAGGCCGTCCCGCTCGCCC
>JBOGVI010000132.1:0-1909 GCA_050692695.1 Actinomycetota bacterium | reverse complement strand
CCCGGACCCCCTGGAGGTGCTCGGCGAGGCGACCCCGCTCCCGTTCATATGCGGCAAGCGAGGTCCGAAGGGTCTCCATCCGGGCCCGGTGGGCCGCGGCCTCCTCGGCGATGCGCCGCCGTTCCTCCTCTACCTGTCGGCGGGCCTCCCGGCCTTCCTGGAAGTCGCGCTCCGCCTCCTCGAGGTCCCCCTCCCGCTCCTCCAGCTCCGCGCCCACCTCCACCAACCGGGACTCCAGCCGGGCCAGGTCCTCGTCGATCGCCGTCAGGCGGACGTGCCGGGAGGCCTCGGCGGCCAGCTCGGTCCGGGCCGTGGACTCGGCCTCCACGGCGCGACGGAGAGCGACCTCGGCCCCGGACTTCTCCTCCTGGCCCCCCCGGAGCACCGCCTCGGCCTCCTGGAGTGCCCACACGGCCCGGGCCCGCCGGTCGGCCGCTCCGGCCACGTCGTCGTCAAGGGCGTCGAGCCGTTCCCGCACGGCGTGCCGTTCGGCCAGGCCCTGGTCCCACCCGGTCCTCCGGCGGTCCCGTTCGACCAGGAGGTCGCGGAGACGGGCGGCGGCAAGCTTCACCGCGAGGGCTTGGGCCTCCGCGGTGAGCTCCTCGTGGCGCCGGGCCATCTCGGCCTGCTGCTTCAGCGGCTTGAGCTGCCGGCGGAGCTCGGCCAGCACGTCCGAAAGGCGCAGGAGATCCTGGTCCAGGCCGGCCAGCTTCCGTTCGGCCCGCTCCCGGCGGCGGCGGTGTTTGGCGATGCCGGCGGCCTCCTCCACATACTGGCGGCGCTCCTCGGGCCGGGCCGTGAGGACGTCCTCCAGCTGCCCCTGGCTCACGATCGTGTGAAGGGCCCGGCCGATGCCGCTTTCCGACATCAGCTCCTGGACGTCGAGGAGCCGGACCACTTGGCCGCCGATGCGGTACTCGCTGTCCCCGCTCCGGTAGATGGCCCGGCTGATCTCGATCTCGCTCATGGGGACCGGGATCAGCCCGGCCGAGTTGTCGATGACCAGCTTCACCTCTGCCATGCCGAGGGCGGGGCGCTGGGGGCTCCCGGCGAAGATGACGTCGATCATCTGGCCGCCGCGCATGGCCCGGGGACCCTGCTCCCCCAGCACCCAACTGATGGCGTCCACGAGGTTCGACTTGCCGGACCCATTGGGGCCCACGATGACGCTGATGCCGGGGGCGAACTCCAGGACGGTCTTGTCGGCGAACGACTTGAAGCCTCGGACCTGAAGGGATCGAAGGAACATCCTGAAAGCCGATGCTAACAGTGGCCGGGCCGCCGTTTCTGTGTTTGGCCAGGCAACTTGGGTTCAGCCGGCGACGCGGAACCCTTGGTCACCACGGGGTTCCTCGGGGGTCACGTCGACCCCATCCACCCGGGCGTACTCCGTCCCCACACGGCACCACGCCACCATGGCGTCGACGTCGTCGTCGATGCCCTCGAAGGCCGCCTCCACTCGTCCATCGGGAAGGTTCCTCACGAAGCCGGCCAAGCCTCGCTGCCTGGCGAGCGAGGCGCATGTCGCCCGGTAGAAGACGCCCTGGACCTGGCCGGAGGCGACTACCCGTATCCGCTTCACGCGACCGATGGTAGCGAGGTGAGCGGTGGCCGCCGGTTGCGGAGGGCGAAGTCGCCTCCCGGATCGCGCTCAGCCCCTTTTGCCCGATCGCACATCTGCGGTAGTTCCGTGGCGGGGAGTGAAGTCGTGATGCTGGCGGCCTCGAGAGAGGAGCCCCATCCCAACCAGGGGTTCCACGTCAAGCTGACCGTGGAAGCGGAGGGGTCGATTGGGGCGGACGCGAAGCACAAGGTGTTCTGGGTGACGTGCTCGCCACCTCTGGGGACAACCGTCACGCCCTCGCCCACGACCGTGCCATCGCCGACCTCGGCTCCGCCGGTGCCGACC
>JBOGVI010000131.1:0-4028 GCA_050692695.1 Actinomycetota bacterium | reverse complement strand
CCTGCCCGACGTCTTCGACCGCTGCTACAAGGCCGACCCCTCTCGGGCGGGGCACGGGAGCGGACGTGGGCTCCCCATCGCTCTGGAGAACGCGCGCCTGCTGGGCGGGGACGTCGAGGTATGGAGCGAGGTCGGTGTGGGGAGCCGCTTCACCCTGCGGCTGCCCGTTGCCGAACCGTTACTTAGGGGTGACGCTCCCGTTTCCTCCGGCTTCCAGGATGACGGCGGAAGCGGAGTGGAAGGAGGAGAGCCATGAAGCGCACCATCGTCCTCGCAGCGGTTATCGGCCTGTTCGCGGTGTCGTGCGCCGAGCGAGGCCCGGGCGTGATCGGGCCGGCGCCCATCGGGGCCAACACCCCGACCGGTGAGCCGACCGAGTCCCCGGTCACCGGCAAGACCGTCACGCTCGAGGTCTGGTTCGCGTACGTCCCCCGGGGCGAGAGGCCGGACATCGAGCGGGAGTGGCTGTTCGTGACGGAGCGAACGCTTCCCGCGACGCAGGCGGTGGGGCGGGCGGCCCTCACCGAGCTGTTCGAGGGCCCGACCCGCGAGGAGGGCGGTGCGGGCGTCTCCACCGCCGTGCCGGACGGCACCGAGATCCTCGACCTGTCGATCAAGGACGGTGTGGCGACGGTCGACCTGTCCGCGGAGTTCGAACAGGGCGGCGGGTCGTCGGCGGAGATGATGCAGCTGGCGCAGCTCACTTACACGCTCACGCAGTTCGCCTCGGTCGACGCGGTCGCGCTGGAGATCGAGGGGGAGCCGGTCGAGGTTTTCGGGGGCCACGGGATCATCATCGACCACCCGATGGCGCGGAGGGACTTCGACCACCTCCTGCCCCCGATCCTCGTGGCGTCGCCGGTGATCGGCGAGCGCGCGCGCAGCCCGATCACCATCGTCGGGTCCTCCGACGTGTTCGAGGCCACGGTCTCGATCGCGATCCTGGACGAGAACGACGACCCGATCGTGCAGTCGTTCACCACCGCCACGTGCGGCACGGGCTGCCGTGGCAACTACGAGACGAACGTGAGCTACGAGCTCGGTCGGACGCAGGAGGGCACCGTCGTGGTCTTCGAGTCGAGCGCGGAGGACGGCTCGCCGATCCACGTCGTGGAGGTCCCGGTCACGCTGGTCGCGTAGGGCCGGACGTAGGGCGTTCCTCCCGTGGGGCGGGCTCCGCGCCCGCCCCACCCCGAACTCCCATCGTCTACGGCCCCAGGTTGTAGCCCAGGCGCCGGGGCAGGCGGGCCACCAGGTCCACCAGCGGGTTCGGTCGGCGTCCCTCGTCCTCGGCGTCGTCCTTGCGCACGATGGCCTCGTGGGTGAGGAACGCGCCGGGCGAGCGGAGGGGCTCCGGCGGGAAGGGCTTGGGCTCGACCCCCGCCAGCGGGAGTCGCGTGTATTCGTCCTTCACGCCGAGGGCCAGGCCCGACAGGATCCGCCCGGCCAGGTGGCTCGGGCCGACGCCCCCGCCGGTGAACCCCAGCCCGTAGTGGACGTTGCCGGGCGGGAGCGTGCCGAAGAACGGGACGTGCAGGCCCGTGACATCGACGGGCCCGCCCCACGCGCACTCCACCGGGACGTCCCGAAAGCTCGGGAACCACCTGTGGAGGTCGCGTACCAGCCGAGCCACGGACGCCTGGTCGTAGTCCAGACGCGGCCCCAGGCCCGTGCCGAGACCGACCCGGGAGCTCGCGCCCCCGAACGCGATGCGGCCGTCCGGGGTGGTCCGCAGGTAGTGGAGCGATGACCGGAAGTCGTACAGCCCTTCGCCGCCCGTCCACCCGATCTCGTCGATCTTCTCCGGAGCCGGGGCGGTGATCACGATGTAGCTGCCCCGCGGGAGGATGGCCCGGCGGAACCGACGGAGGCGCGCTGCGTACGCGCCAAGGCCTACGATCGCGCTCCCCGCCGTCACTCGGCTTCCCGGCGTGTCGGCCTCCGCGCGCGATCCGCCCCGGAACCGGAGCACCGGCGTCCCCTCGAAGATCCGTACGCCACGTTCGAGCAGCACGCGACGGAGTCCCCGGGCCAGACGGGCCGGCTGCACGTGGGCGGCCCCCGGCATGAACACGCCGCCCCGGAAGATGGGGGACCGGCACCGGTCCGCCACCTCCTCCGGGGAGAGCTCGACGTAGACGTTCCCGGCGTCGACCCGTCGTGCGGCCTCCGCGTTCTCCCGCCACGCGCCGTCCTGCGCCGTGGACGTGGCGATGCCGAGGTCACCGCCCCGCGAGTACCAGGCGTCCACGTTGTGGGCCTCGCACCACGCGCCGATCTCGTCGATGCTCCGCTCCGCCATCCGGCACATGGCGACGGCCGCATCCTCGCCGTGGCGCTCGGCCAGGACCGGCAGCTCGTCCCAGAAGGCGTTCACGAACCCGCCGTTTCGCCCGCTCGGCCCGCCGCCGCAGATGTCCCGCTCCAACAGGACCACGTCGATCCCCGGGTCCCGCTCCTTCAGGAAGTACGCCGTCCACATCCCCGTGTAGCCGCCCCCCAGGATCACGATGTCCGCGGCGGTGTCCGTGAATAGCGGCGGACAGGGCTCGCCGGGGTCTTGCGTCAGCGCGTCTTCCAGCCACCAGCTCCGGCTGGCCCGTCGCGGGAGGTTCGCGGTCATCTGGGGCCGAGGTTGTAGCCGAGCCTTCGAGGGATCTTCGCCGCGAACGCGACGAATGGGCTCGCCTTGCGCCCTTGGTCCTCCGCGTCGTCCTTTCGGCGGATGGCCCGGTTCACCACGAGCATGCCGGGCGAACGCAGCGGCTCCGGCGGGAACCGGAGCGGCTGGTGCGTCACCGCCGCCAACCTCGAGAATCCGTCCTCGGCGTGCATGGCCAGGCTGGCCAGGATCTGACCGCCCAGGTGGCAGGGGCCGACGCCGTTGCCGGTGAACCCCAGCCCGTGGTGGATGTTGCCCGACCCGAAGCTCCCGAAGAACGGAAGGGACAGGCCGGCCACGTCGATGGGCCCACCCCACCCCGCCTCGATCCGAACGTCGCGGAAGGCCGGGAACATCCGGTGAAGGTCCTCCACGGCCTTTCGCAGGAACCCCTCGTCGTAGGAGAACCGCGGCCCGATCCCCCGGGCCAGGCCGGGCTGCATCCCAGCGCAGCCGAACGCGATCCGCCCGTCCGGTGTGGTGCGCACGTAGTGGAGCGACGGCCGGAGGTCGCGCAGGCACTCGCCGCCCGTCCAGCCCATCTCCTCGATCCGCTCCGGAGCCGGCTCGGTAAGCACGATGTAGCTCCCCCGAACCGCCAGGAACCGGCGGAACCGCTTCCAGTCGATCCCCCACGAGCCCGCGGCGACCACGGCCTGGCCGGCCCGGACCGACCCGCCAGGCGTCTCGGCCACCGCCGGCGGCCCGGCGGCGAACCGGCGAACCGGCGTCCGCTCGAAGACTCGCACCCCGCGCTCCAGGAGGACCCGTCGCAGTCCCCTGGCCAGGCGGGCCGGCTGGACGGTCGCCGCGTCCGGCAGGAACAGGCCCCCGAGGAGTACGGGGGAGTCAACCCGCTTTCGGACCTCCTCCGCCGAGAGTTCCTGGACCTCGTCCCCCACCCCCACGCGGTTCGCGTCCTCCAAGATCCGCCGCGCCGTGCCTTCCTGGAACGGGTTGGAGGCCACGGCGAGCTCGCCTCCGTACGTGAACCACGCATCGATCCCGTGCCGCTCGCAGAACCGTCCGATCTCGGCCACGCTCCGCGAGGCGGCCAGACAGAGCTCTAGGGCATCGGCTTCGCCGAACCGACGGGCCATCTCGCCGATCCCGTTCCACCACCCGTTCACGAACCCCCCGTTCCGCCCGCTCGGCCCGCCGCCGCAGATGTCTCGCTCCAACAGGACCACGTCGATCCCCGGGTCCCGCTCCTTCAGGAAGTACGCCGTCCACATCCCCGTGTAGCCGCCCCCCAGGATCACGACGTCCGCGGCGGTGTCGGTGGACAGGGGGGGACAGGGCTCGCCGGGGTCCTGCGCCAGCGCCTCCTCCATCCACCAGCCGCGTGGCATCCGCGGCACCAGCC
>JBOGVI010000130.1:0-5981 GCA_050692695.1 Actinomycetota bacterium | reverse complement strand
CCGGAGCTCCAGGTGTTGCGGCGGGAGGACGGCCACCTGTTCGTCGGGGCGGGGGTGACCTACACGCGGATCCTGCACGAGCTCCCCGAGATGCGGGCGCTGGTGCAGGCCTCCCGATCCGTGGGGTCGCCCCAGATCAGAAACCGCGGCACGATCGGCGGAAACCTGGGGACGGCTTCCCCCGCCGGCGACGCGCTCCCGGTGCTCGCCGCCCAAGACGGCGAGGTCGTGCTGATCGCCGGGGGCGACCGGGTTCACTCGGTGCCCTGGCAGGCGTTCCTCCTGGGACCGAAGCGGAACGCGATCGCGCCGGACGAGCTGATCCTGGGGGCTCGGTGGCGGGTGGTCGGCGGGCCCCAGTCCTTCTCCAAGGTCGGGACCCGAAACGCCATGGTGATCGCGGTGGCCAGCCTGTGCCTCGTCATGGACGACGACGCCCGAACCGTGCGGGTCGCGCTCGGCTCGGTGGGCCCGAACGTGCTCCGGGCGCCGGACGCCGAGGCCTTCGTGGCGGACGCGCTGGCGCGGGCGGGCACCTGGGACGACGCCTCGGCGCCGGTTCCGCCGGAGGACGTGCAGGGGTTCGGCGAACGGGTGGCGGCTGCCGCGACCCCCATAGACGACGTCCGCGGCACGGCGGCGTACCGGCGACACGCCTGCCGGGTCCTCGCCCAGCGCGCACTGGGGTGGGCCATGGACGAGCGGGCCGAGGAGGCATTGGTCTCGTGACGCACGAGAGGGTCCAGGGGGGCAGCAGCCCCGCGGAGCGAAGCGAAGCGGACCAGACTGCTGCATTCCCCCTGGTCGAAGCGATCTGCCGAAAGCAGATCGCTGAGAGGAGTCGATGGACGGCGGCGTGCTGATCCGAGTACGGGTGAACGGCGAGTGGCGCGAAACCGACGTGTGGCCCGGTTCGAGCCTGCTGTTCGCGCTTCGCGAGGAGTTCGGGCTGTGGGGCTCGAAGAACGCGTGCGAGCAGGGCGAGTGCGGATCGTGCTCGGTGTGGCTGGACGGTGAGCTGGTGTGTTCCTGCCTGGTGCTCGCAGCCCAGGCTCACGAGCGCGAGGTCCGCACGGTCGAGTCGCTCGGTGCGTCGGGCCTGCACCCGGTACAGGAGGCTTTCCTGGAAGCCGGCGCGGTCCAGTGCGGGTTCTGCACGCCGGGGCTGGTCGTGGCCGTGGCCGACCTGCTGGAGCACGACGTCTCGCCCACAGAAGCCACGGTCCGCGAGGCGCTCTCGGGCAACCTGTGCCGGTGCACCGGCTACCAGAAGATCCTCGACGCGGTCCATCTCGCGGCGGGGCGGAAACGTGAGGGCGCCTGGTGAGCCGGGTCCTGATCGAGGGGTGCGAGGTCGTGGCCACGATGGACGACGCGGGGACCGAGATCCCCGGCGGGTCGATCCTGATCGATGACGGCGTCGTGGCATGGGTTGGCTCCGGCCGACCGCCCGATGCGGACGAGCGGGTGGACGGGACCGGCGCCGTTGCCATGCCCGGCCTGGTGAACACCCACCACCACCTGTATCAGGTGCTCACCCGGGCCAGGGCCCAGGACCAGGGGCTGTTCGGGTGGCTACGCGAGCTGTACCCGGTGTGGGCTGGCGTGGACGTCGAGTGGGAGCGGGCCGCGGCCCGCCTCGGCCTGGCGGAGCTCGCGCTGTCCGGATGCACCACGACCACCGACCACCACTATCTGTTCCCTCCCGGCCGGGCCGGGATCCTGGAGGCCGAGATCGAGGCGGCGGGCGAGCTCGGGCTGCGCTTTCACCCGTGCCGGGGTTCGATGGACCTCGGCCAGTCGGGCGGGGGGCTGCCGCCTGACTCGGTGGTCGAGGACACCGACGATGCGCTGGCAGCCATGGAGGAGGCGGTGACCCGCCACCACGACCCAGGCCCCGGGTCGATGCGGCGCGTGGCGGTGGCGCCGTGCTCGCCGTTCTCGGTGACCGAGCGCCTGATGCGCGAGTCGGCCGCGATGGCCCGGTCGCTCGGCGTCCGCATGCACACGCACATCGCCGAGACCGTGGACGAGGAGGCGTTCTGCGTGGAGACCTTCGGCCGCCGGCCGCTCGAGCTGCTGGACGAATGGGGTTGGCTGGGGCCCGACGTGTGGCTGGCCCACTGCGTCCACTTCGACGACAAGGACGTGCGCCGGGTGGCGGAGACCGGGACCGGCGTGGCCTGGTGCCCGTCGTCGAACCTTCGGCTCGGCTCGGGCATCGCCCCCGCCCGCGCGCTGCTGCGCGAGAGCGCGACGATCGGGCTGGGGACCGACGGCTCGGCCTCGAACGACGCCGGCAGCATGCTGATCGAGGTCCGCCAGGGGCTGCTGGTCACTCGGGCGAGCGGGACCGAAGGCGGGCCGACCGCCCGAGACCTCCTGCGGGTGGCCACCCGGGGCGGGGCCGCCTGCCTGGGCCGGGGCGACGACATCGGGTCGCTGGAGCCCGGCAAACGGGGAGACCTCGCGCTGTTCGAGATCGACGACCTGGCTCATGCCGGGGCGGACGGGGATCCGGTGGCAGCCGTGGTGCTCTGCGCGCCACAGCGGGTCCGGCACCTGTTCGTGGAGGGCCGCCCGGTCGTCCGGGACGGCCGCCTGGTGACCGCGGACGAGGACGAGATCGCCGTCCAGGGGCACCGCGAAGCGCGGCGGATCGCCGCCCAGGGTCCGCCATGAGCATGCGGGTCGGGGAGCGGCTGCGGGAGGGCGTCGGCGAGAGTGTCCCCCGGGTGGACGGCGAGCCGAAGGTGAAGGGCCAATTCGCCTACGGAAGCGACCTGTGGCACGACGACATGCTGTGGGGCCATACCGTCCGGAGCCCCCACCCCCACGCTCGGATCCGGTCGATCGACATCTCGCAGGCGCTCGACACGCCGGCCGTGCATGCCGTCCTCCTCGCCGACGACGTCCCGGGCAAGAAGAACTACGGGCTGGAGTTCGCCGACCAGCCCGTGCTGGCCTCCGACCTCGTGCTGTACGCGGGACAGCCGGTGGCCGTGGTGGCCGCAGAGACTCCCGAGCTGGCCCGGCGGGCCGCGGGACGGATCGCCGTGGACTACGAGGTGCTTCCGCCGGTCACGGACATGGAGGAGGCGCTCTCACCCGACGCGCCCAGCCTCCACGAATGGGGCAACGTGCTTCGACACGTCCGGATCGTCCACGGAGACCCCGATGCCGAGGCCGACGTGTGGGTGGAGGACTACTACGAGACCGGCATGCAGGACCAGGCGGCCCTGGGCCCCGAGGCCGGCCTGGCCATCCCGGCCGAGGACGGCGGCGTGGACCTTCACGTCTCCACCCAGTGGCTGCACGTGGATCGGAAGCAGATCGCGCCCTGCCTGGGGCTGCCCGAGGCGAAGGTGCGCCTGTACCTGGCCGGCGTGGGCGGCGCGTTCGGTTCCCGGGAAGACCTCCACATGCACATCCACGCGTGCATGCTGGCCCTCTACACGGGTCGGGCGGTCAAGATGTCCTACGACCGGGCCGAGTCGTTCCTGGCCCACGTCCACCGGCACCCCTCGCGGATCTGGATGCGGACGGGCGCCACAAGGGACGGGCGACTGGTGAACGTCCGGGCCCGGATCCTGATCGACGGCGGCGCGTTCGCGTCATCCTCGACGGCGGTGATCGGCAACGCCACCACGTTCGCCACCGGCCCCTACGAGGTGCCGAACGCGCTCCTCGAGGGGACGGCCCTATACACGAACAACCCGCCGTGCGGAGCGATGCGCGGGTTCGGTGCCCCCCAGGTGTGCTTCGCCCACGAGGCCCAGATGGACAAGCTGGCCGCGGCCCTGGGGATGGACCCTGTGGAGCTCCGCCTGTTGAACGCGGTGAAGACCGGGTCGGTGCTCCCCACGGGCCAGGTCATCGGTGGGAGCGCGCCGGTCCGTGAGCTGATCGAACGCGTTCGGGCCATCCCCATACCCCGGGACGAGGAGCCGCCGGGGATCCGAGAGCCCATCACGCTCCCCGGCGGCGCCGGCAACGTGAGCCGGGGCGAGTCGCTCCGGCGCGGCGTGGGGTTGGCGGTGGGCTACAAGAACGTGGCCTACAGCGAGGGGTTCGACGACTTCCACGAGGCCCGAGTCACCCTGCGGGCCGAACCCGAGGGCCTGGTCGCCGAGGTCCACAGCGCCGGCGTGGAGTGCGGCGAGGGGCTGTCCACGGTCATGGTACAGGTGGCTCGGACCGAGCTCGGCGTCGGAGACGTGCGGCTGCACCTGGCCGACACGCAGGTGGACTCGGCCGGGTCCACCTCCGCGTCGCGCCAGACGCTGATGGGCGGCGGTGCCGTCCAGCTCGCCTGCCTGGCCGTCAAGGAGGAGCTGTTCGGGCGGGTCCGGGCGGCGGTGAAGCCCCAGGGCGAGCTCGCGGTGGAGGGCGGGATGATCCTGTCGGACGGCACGCCGGTGGGGGAGGTTCGGGATTTCGTGCATGAGCCCATCACCGCCACCCGGGTGTTCCGCCATCGCCGGACCACGGATATGGACCAGCTCGGGCAGGGCGACGTCCACGTCATGTTCTCGTTCTGCGCGCAGCGGGCGGTGGTGGAGGTGGACGAGGGGCTGGGGTTGGTGCGGGTGGTCCACGTGTCCTCGGCCATGGATCCGGGCCGGTCCGTGAACCCGCAGGGGGTGGAGGGCCAGAGCGAGGGCGGCACGGCCATGGGCCTCGGACTCGCCGTCCTGGAGGAGATCCAGCTGGAGGACGGCCTGATCAAGAACGCGTCGTTCACCGACTACCTGATCCCCACCATCCTCGACATGCCGACGGTTATCACCGAGGTCGTGGAAGACCCCGAGCCGGACGTCCCCTACGGCGTGAAGGGCGTGGGGGAGAGCGCGACGATCGTGGCTCCCGCCGCGATCGTCGCGGCCATCCGCGACGCCACCGGCCGGGAGCTGAACCGGGCGCCGGTGCTCCCCGACGACATCGTGGGTCTTCGCCCCCCGGTTTCGAGGGCGGAATGGGCTGCGGTCCCGGATGTTCCGGGACCGGAGCCCATCCCGACGTACTTCGGGCAGGACGCCGTGCAGAGCGAGATCGGGCAGTCGGGAGAGGGACGGAAGTGACCGACCGCGCCGCGCTTGGGGGCCGCGACTACATCGAGACCCTGGATTGGACCATCGAGGAGATCGAAGAGGCCCTGGCCCTCTCTTCGGAGCTGAAGGAAGCATTCGCCCGGGGCGCGCCGCACCGGCTGCTGCCGGAGAAGACGCTGTTCATGTTGTTCCTGGACAAGTCGACGCGAACGCGGAACGCGTTCGAGGCCGGCATGACCCAGCTCGGCGGGCACGCGCACTTCCTCGACGCGGAGAAGACACAGGTGGCGCACGGCGAGAGCCCCAAGGACATGGGGATCATCCTGTCGCGGTACGGGCATGGCCTGGCCATCCGCCACGACCTCGTCCCGTACGAGGGGAACGCCTACATGCGCGAGGTGGCGAGGTGGGCGGACATCCCCGTCATCAACCTCCAGTGCGACGTGGACCACCCCACCCAGACCCTGGCCGACCTGATGACGCTCCGGGAGCGGCGCGGGCGGGACCTCCGCGGCCTTCGTGTGGCGGTGTCGTGGGCTTTCGCCCCCTCCTACGCGAAGCCGCTCTCGGTCCCGCAAGGACTGCTCATGCTGCTGCCGAGGTTCGGGATCGACGTGGTGCTGGCGCACCCACCGGGGTTCGACCTGATGCCGGAGGTGGTGAATCGGGCCGAGGAGGCCGCGGCGGCGGGTGGCGGAAAGATCACGTACGTGGACGACATGGACGCCGCGTTCGAGGGGGCCGACGTGGTGTACCCCAAGTCGTGGGGACGGCTCGACCTGTTCACCGACGAGAGCGCCGCGCTCGCCGATGCGAAGCGATACACGGATTGGATCTGCGACGCGCGAAGGATGTCCCTGGCGAACGACGACGCGTTCTACATGCACTGTCTACCCGCCGACAGGGGCTTCGAGGTGACGGACGAGGTGA
>JBOGVI010000129.1:0-2158 GCA_050692695.1 Actinomycetota bacterium | reverse complement strand
GACCACCCTCGAAGGGTGTGGCCAGCCACACCTCGAGGATCTCCCTGGCCAGGGTCGGCGCGATGATCCGGGCCCCCACGGCCAGGACGTTGGCGTCGTTGTGCTGTCGCGACAGCCGGGCCGTGTACAGGTCGTTGCAAAGCGCCCCGCGGATCCCGTGCACCTTGTTCGCGGTGATCTGCTCCCCCTGGCCGGAGCCGCCGAGGACGATCCCCCGGTCGGCGCTGCCGTCCGCGACGGCCCGGGCCACCTTCACGCAGTGGACCGGATAGTCCACAGGCTCCTCGGAATCGGTGCCGAGGTCTGCGACCTCGTGCCCCTCGTCTTTCAGGTATTGCTTCAGCTGCTCCTTCAGCGGGAAGCCGGCGTGGTCGGAGCCGATAGCGATCCGCATCCTCATCCCTCCCTGCCCGCGGCGACCTGGCTGCGATCGAACAGGGCGGCGGCAAGCCGCTCGCACCACGCGTCGAGCTCAAGGGCGATGCGACGATAAGCATCGAGGGGCAGGCCGAGTGTGTCGACGACGTCCTCATCGAGCGGGTCGCCCCCGAAACCGGCCCGGCGCAACCCGTCGGCCCCGGCGACCCGCGCGACGAGCCTCTCCGCCGGCGCGCCCGGGGTGGGCGGTTCCGGCGCGCCCTCCAGCAGCCGCACCAGCTCCTTCAGGGTGAACGTCTTCGAGGCGGCCCCGGGGATCGCCTGAACGATCTCGTCACGGTGCTCGGCGGCCATCCCGACCACCACGTCGGCGGCCCGGGTGTGGTCGGCCAGAAGGCGCCGGGCCGTGTGGCCCGCGACATCCACGCCCAGCTCCGCCGCCGCGTGCACCGCCTCCGGTGTCGCAGAAGCTCCGTCGCGGGCGATGAGCCCGGCGGAGGCCACGAGCGGCGCCTCGCCACCGAGGCGCCGCTCGAAGGCGGATCGCAGGAAGGCCTCCGCCATGGGCGAGCGGCAGATGTTCCCGGTGCAGACGAGGAGGACGTGGGCCATGGGACCGAAGCCGGAGTCTAGCATCGGCCTTCGCGCGACCCGGGCCCGCGCTCCGAGGCGCGCGCGAAGGAACGGTCGCACCCGCGAGTCGTCACACGGGGGCGAGTGCCGCGAGGACGTCGCCTTCCGCCAGGGCCCCGGCCCGGAGGATCCGGGGCTCGCCGCGCGAGAGGTCGATCACCGTCGAGGGCCGCCCCGCGAGCGGCTCGTCCTGGCACAGGAACACCGCCACGACGTCCCCGAACGTCCGCTCCAAACCGTCGCACTCCGCTGGCGTCGGCCCTCCGCTTCGGTTCGCACTGCTGACGGCGAGCGGACCGGCCCGGGCAAGCACGGCCAGGGCGAGCGGGTGGTGGGGCATTCGAACGCCGACGGTCGCCGGATCGCCACCCAGGTCCCAGGGGCGGCTCGCATCCGTTCGGGGCAGCACGATCGTGAGCGGCCCGGGCCACAGCCGTCCGACGAGCACCTCGGCCCGTTCGTCGAGCGCCGCGACGTCCCTCGCCGCACCGGTCGACGGAACCAGCACGGGCAACTCGAGCTCGCGCGGCCTTCCCTTCGCCTCGAACAGCCGCGCCGTGGCGGCGGGGTCGTCCGGTCGCGTCCCGATGCCGTACACGGTGTCGGTCGGCATCACGATCAGCTCGCCGGCCAGGGCCGCGGCCGCGGCGTCCTGGATTGGATCGGTCACGGGCGGCGGGCCACGACGATCCGGTCCCGGCCGGCCAGGTCGGGCAGCGTCCGCACGTCCGTGTAGGAGCCCTCCAGGACCTTGGCCACGTCGGCGCCCGATGATCCTCCGATCTCCACCGCCAGGGCGCCGCCATCCCGCAACCACCGCAGGGCCTGCTCGGCCAGGCGCTCGTACAGCTGGGTCCCGCCGACCAGGGCCAGGTGGGGCTCGGCCCGGACCTCGGCCGGGAGGTCCTGGAGCTCCTCCTCCGTCACGTACGGCGGGTTGCTCACGACCAGGTCCACCCACCCTCGGAGCTCATCCGGCAGGGGGTCCAACAGGTTGCCTTCCACCACCGTCACCTGGAGTGACAGATGGGCGGCGTTCGCCCTGGCCAGCTCGGCCGCCACCGGTGAGAGATCGGTGGCGAAGACCTTGGCTCCCGGCCGCTCGTCCTTGATGGCGAGCGCGACGGCCCCGGTCCCGGTGCCGACG
>JBOGVI010000128.1:0-5650 GCA_050692695.1 Actinomycetota bacterium | reverse complement strand
CGGACTGCCGCCGGGCCAAGCGGTTCCTGGGAGACCAGCGCGTCCCGTTCGAGTGGCACGACATCGAGCAGGACCCAGACGGGGTCACGATCGTCCAGGAGCGCAACAACGGAAACAACGTCATCCCTACGATCATCTTCCCCGACGGCTCGCACCTTGCCGAGCCCACGAACGAGCAGCTCGCCGAGAAGATCGGGCTCGAGCGGATGGCCATGATGCACGTCTACGACCTGATCATCATCGGGGGCGGCCCGGCCGGCCTCACGACCTCGATCTACGCCGCCAGAGAGAACCTCCAGACCCTTGTGATCGACAGCAAGGGCCTGGGGGGACAGGCCGGCGTGACCGAACGGCTGGACAACTACCCGGGGTTCCCCGAGGGGATCGGTGGCGCCGAGCTCGCGGATCGCATCGTGCAGCAGGCCCGGCGGTACGAGGTCGAGCTGCTCCAGGCAGTCTCGGTGCTCTCGATCACCAACGACGGTGACCAGGTGGACGTCGAGACGGCCACCGGCGACCACTATCACGCCCGGGCGGCTCTGATCGCCACCGGCTCGTCGTACCGGCGAACGAACGCGCCGGGCGAGGACGACCTGATCGGGGCGGGGATCCACTTCTGCGCCACGTGCGACGGCCCGTTCTACAAGGGCGCGAAGCAGCTCGCCGTCCTGGGCGGCGGCAACAGCGGCCTGGAGGAGGGCCTGTTCCTCACGCAGTTCGTCGACAAGGTCACGATCGTCGAGCGGGGCGACCGGCTGCGCGCGAACAAGCTGCTTCAGGACAAGGTGGGCATGCATAAGAAGATGGAGGTACTGCTGAACCGCTCGACCAAGGAATTCAAGCCGAAGCCCGACGGGAGCGGGAAGCTGGGCGCCATCGTGCTCGAAGACACCACGACCGGCCAAGTGGAGGAGCTGCACCCGGCGGGGTGCTTCGTGTTCATCGGACTGGACCCGAACACGGAGTTCATCAAGGGCCAGGTGGACCTGGACGACCGCGGGCTGATCGCGACCGACATGGGGTTCCAGACGAGCATGCCGGGGGTGTTCGCGGCCGGTGACGTGAGGTCCGGATCGACCAAGCAGCTGGCCTCGGCGGTGGGCGAGGGCGCCGCGGCGGCCATCGCCATCCGCCAGTACCTGGAGAACAAGGAGCGTGGCTAGATGACGATGCTGGCGCTGACGGTCCGACCACCCGCGCCGAGCTCGGCCGCGCTGGAAAAGGTGCCGGAGCCGGATCCGGGGGAAGGCTCGATCCTGTGCGAGACCATCGCCGTCGGGGTCGACGGCACTGACACCGAGATCGTGGAGGGGCAGTACGGAGAGGCGCCGGCGGGGAGGGACCGTCTCATCCTGGGCCACGAGTCCTTGGGGCGGGTCCTCGAGGCTCCGACCGGAAGCGGCTACGAGCCCGGCGACCTGGTGGTGGGGTTCGTCCGGCGGCCCGACCCCGTGCCCTGCGACAACTGCGCCGCCGACGAGTGGGACATGTGCCGAAACGGCATGTTCACGGAGCGGGGCATCAAGGGACGCGACGGCTTCCTGTCGGAGCGGTTCCGCATCGAGCCCGAGTTCGCCGTGAAGGCCGACCCGTCGCTGGGTCGCCTGGCAGTGCTCACCGAGCCGACGTCGGTGGTGGCCAAGGCCTGGGAGCACGCCGAGCGCGTCGGGCGCCGAGCCCGATGGGAGCCGCGGCGCGCGTTGATCACCGGCGCCGGCCCCCTGGGGCTGCTCGGCGCACTCCTCGGAGTGCAGCGCGGCCTGGAGGTCCACGTCCTGGACGTGGTCGAGGAGGGCCTGAAGCCACAGCTGGCCCGCGACCTGGGGGCCGTGTACCACGCCGGCACCCTGGAGGAGGCCGGCGACATGTTCGACGTGGTCGTGGAATGTACGGGCGTCGGTCCGTTGGTGTTCCACGCCATCGAGCACCTCGCGGCGAACGGGGTGATGGTCCTGACCGGGATCTCCGGGGCCGGCCGCACCCGCGAGCTCGCGGTGGACGTTCTCAACAAGGACCTGGTGCTGGCGAACAAGGCGGTGGTCGGTTCGGTGAACGCCAACCGCCGGCACTACGAGCAAGCCACGGAAGGCCTGGCCAAGGCCGACCCAGGCTGGTTGGACCGTCTCGTCACGAGATGGGCCCCCCTCGCGGCCTGGGCGGAGGCCCTGGAGCGGCGGGAAGGCGACGTCAAGACGGTCGTCGAGATCGGCCGGATCTGAGGCCGCCGCTCGCGACGGAGAGGAAGTCCGGATGACCGACGCAACGGAGGTCGAGACAGCGGTGGACGCCAAGGAGATCTTCGAGTTGATCATCAAGGCCGACGAGAAGCTGAAGTACGCCACGCCCGACAAGTCCGACACCCGGAGGGCTCAGGCCCGGGAGCTCCTCGTGCAGGCCCTCGAGGCCGCACGCGAGATCGGGAACGAGCAGCTCGTGCAGCAGGCCGAAACGCGCCTGGCCGACCTGGGGATGCCGCCGATCGCCGGTGGTGCGCCCGAGGCTCGGGAGGACGCTCCGGCGATGGGCGGATCTCCGCCCCCGAAGGGCACCGACGCCCCGGCGGCCGTTCGGCGGCCCACGCCCCTGGACCCGTATCCGGAGCCCCGGCCGGAGGAGGAGAGCGGCGACGAGAAGTCGTACCCGCCCGAGCTCGGCACCGACGCGATCGCCATCCTGGAGGGGCGGACGTTCATGTTCTCCGACTCCCTGGGGGACGTGCCGCCGGGATCGATCGGCGGGCTGCTCCACGACGACACGCGGTTCCTCTCGTGCTGGCAGCTCACCCTGAACGGCCGGCCGCTGTCGCTCCTGAAGTCCCGGGTCGTGGACTACTACTCGGCCGCCTTCTTCCTGACGAACCCGGACATGCCGGGGATCCGGGCGAACAGCCTGTCGATCCGGCGCTTCCGGTTCGTTGGCGGGGGCCTCCACGAACAGATCAGTGTGTACAACTCCGCCCCCGGGCCGGTGCGGTTCGAGTTGCGGCTGTCGGTGGGGGCGGACTATGCGGACCTGTTCGAGGTCAAGAGCTCGGTTCGCGACCGCAGCGTCAAGACCGACACGGAGCACGATCCGGACGAGGGCCTGCTGCACTTCCACTACGAGAACGCCGGCTTCCTGGCCGAGACGAACGTGCAGATCGCCCTGAGCGGGGTCCTGCGGAGCGGGACCCAGCGGAAGGTGAACCCCTCGACCCCCATCGATCGGGAAGGGCTCGAGGAGCATCCTCCACGCATCGACGGGAACGACCTCGTGTGGGACGTTGAGCTCCCTTCCCGGAGCGTGCTCGGCATCGTGCTCCGCGTGACGGTGCGCGTGAACGAGCGGGTGCTCGAGCCCATGCACGATGAGTTCGGCGAGGTGCAGCAGCACGCCGAGGGCGCGCTCACCAGCTGGCTGGACGAGGTGCCGCGCTTCCGGTCGGACAACACGGTCCTGAAGAACGTGTTCGACAAGTCCATCGTCGACCTCGCTGCCCTGCGGATCGCCGGCGAACTCCGCGGCGAGGACTACATACTGCCGGCCGCGGGCCTGCCGTGGTTCATGACCCTGTTCGGCCGGGACACCCTGATCACATCGCTGCAGACGACGTGGGTCGGCCCCGAGCTCACCCGGGGGGCGCTGCACCTGCTCGGTGCGCTCCAGGGCACGAAGGTCGACGAGTTCCGGGACGAGGAGCCCGGGAAGATCCTGCACGAAGTGCGGAACGGCGAGCTCACGGTGCTCGGGGAGAAGCCCCACAGCCCGTACTACGGCACGGCCGACGCCACGCCCCTGTACCTGATCCTGATGTCCGAGTACTGGCGGTACGGCGACGACCACGAGTTCGTCCGGTCTCGGTGGGACCAGGTGCTTGCGGCAACGGAGTGGATCGACCGGTACGGCGACCGCGAAGGCGACGGGTATGTCGAGTACCAGACCCGCTCCTCGCAGGGCCTGGGGAACCAGTGCTGGAAGGACTCGTGGGACGGCATCCAGTACTCGGACGGGACCATCCCCTACCTGCCCATCGCCACCGCCGAGATCCAGGGCTACGTGTACGACGCGAAGCTCAGGGTGGCCGAGATGGCGGAGGCACTGATGGACGACGCGGAGCTGGCCTCACGGCTTCGTAAGGAGGCCGACCTGCTCCACGAGCGGTTCAACCGTGACTTCTGGTCCGAGGAGCGCGGCGGATACTACGTGGTCGGCCTGGACGGCGACAAGAAGCACATCGACTCCATGACCTCGAACATGGGCCATCTGCTGTGGTCCGGGATCGTGCCCCAGGACCGGGCCCGGATCGTCGTTGACCACCTGATGTCCGACGACATGTACTCGGGATGGGGCGTGCGCACGATCTCCAGGCAGGACGGCGGGTACAACCCGATCGGCTACCACGTCGGCACGATCTGGCCCCACGACAACTCGATCATCGCGATGGGTTTGGTCCGGTACGGGTTCCGCGACGAGGCCAACCGCATCGCCCTCGCGCAACTCGAGGCGGCGTCGTTCGGCGACTTCCGCCTGCCCGAGGCCTTCGCCGGCCTCGACCGGAGCGTGGGCCGGTTCCCGGTGCCCTACCCCACCGCGTGCAGCCCCCAGGCCTGGGCCACCGGCGCCCCGTTCGCGTTCGTGAAGACGATGCTTGGGCTGGACGCGCGGGACGGTGCGGTCGTGATTGACCCCAGGGTCCCCGACGAGGTCGGCAGGATCTTCGTCCACGGGATGCACGCGTTCGGAACCCACTGGGACGTCGAGGCCGTCGGGACGAACGGCAACGTCCGCCTGACCCGGTAGGGATCCGAGGGTCGCCGGGGTCGCCGCCATGCCGGAGCTGTCCTTCTCCAACCTGCTATGGGTGTGCGCGATCGCGTTCCTCGTTCCGCTTCTCCTGGGCTTCCTCCCTCGCCTCCGGATCCCGGCCGTCGTGCTCGAGATCGTGGCCGGGATCGTGGTGGGACCCTCGGTCCTGGGCTGGGTGGAGGCCGACGTCCCGGTCCAGGTGCTCGCGGTGCTCGGCCTGGCGGTCCTGCTGTTCGTGGCGGGACTGGAGGTGGACCTGGACCGGCTTCGGGGCCGCTCGCTCTGGATCGCCTCCGCCGGCTTCGGCTTGACGTTCGTCCTTGCGCTCGGAGCGTCGCTGCTGCTGAGGCTGGCCGGTCTGGTGGAGTCCCCGCTCCTCGTCGCCGTGATCCTGTCGGCGACCAGCCTGGGGGTCGTGGTGCCGGTGCTGAAGGATGCCGGCGAGGCCGGCTCCGAGTTCGGGCAGCTCGTCATCGCTTCTTCATCCATGGCCGACTTCGGAGCGGTCATCCTGCTTACGCTGCTGTTCTCGGGGCAGGCCGCCGGGACGGGGGCCAAGCTCCTGCTCCTCGGCGGGATCGTGGTTCTCGCGGCGGTCGTGGGGCTGGCCCTCGCGCGTGCGGGCCGGGCCGTGCGGGTGTCGGCGGTGCTCCAGGCGCTCCAGGACACGACTGCGCAGATCCGGGTGCGCGGCGCGGTCGTGTTGCTGGTGGGCTTCGTGGCCGTGGCCGAGCGTCTGGGCCTGGAGACCATCCTGGGGGCATTCCTGGCGGGGGCGATCCTGTCGATCGTTGATCGGGACCGGCTGATGACCCATGAGCACTTCCGCCTGAAGGTCGAGGCCCTGAGCTTCGGCTTCCTGGTC
>JBOGVI010000127.1:0-1720 GCA_050692695.1 Actinomycetota bacterium | reverse complement strand
CCGCGATTCCCGGAACGGCGCGGGCCCGGTCCTGGCCCCGCACCTCCTCGAGGATCCCGGCCCGAGGGATGGGGATCATCATCACCCCCGAGGCCGCCGACTCGCGCCGCAGGTCGTCGATGGGAAGCCCGAGTGCGTGGCGCAGGATCACCTCCTCCAACGTGACCCCTACCCCGAAGCGTAGCGAGCGTGAGCACAGGCCGCCGATGGAGCGCGCGGCCAGCTCGAGAACCCAGGCCCGCCCTCCATCGATCCGAAGCTCGGCGTGGATCGGCCCCTCCACGAGCTCGAGCGCTGCGGCCGCGTCGGCCGTCATTCGGACGATCGCGTCCAGCGTCTCCGGAGGGAGGCGGGACGGGGTGACGTAGATGGTTTCCTCGAAGTAGGGGCCCCCCAGCGGATCGGGCTTGTCGAACACCGCGAGGGGCTCGGGGGTCCCACCCCGAAGCAGTCCCTCGACGGCGACTTCATCACCAGGGACGTATCGCTCAACGAGCAACGGGGCGTCCGGATCCTCGCCCGCGTCGGCCAGGATCGCCCGGACCCGTTTCGCGGCGACGACCGCCGCCTCCCGATCGTCGGCCCGGATCACGCCCCGGCTGCCCGAGAGCGAGACCGGCTTGACCACACACGGAAGGCCCACCTCGGCGGCAAGCCCGGCGACCTCCGCATCCGGGCCGGCCATCCGGAAATCGGGCTGGGGCACCCCGGCTTCCTCCAGGGCTCGGCGCATGGCGGCCTTGTCCCGGCTCCGTGCAGCCGCTTCGGGCGGGTTGTGCGCCAGTCCCAATCGCTCCCCTGCCAGCGCGGCGACCAGCACCCCCTCGTCGTCGACGGCCGCCACCGCGTCGAAGGGCTTTCGGGCCGCCAACCGGGCGATCGTGTCCGCGGCGTCGTCGGGGTTCCTGCAGTTCACCGTGAGGGCTCGATCCCCCATGACCCCGGCCAGTGCCTGCCTGCGCTCGGAGGCCACCACGACCTCGGCCCCGAGTGCCCGGGCCGCCTGGAGGAAGTCCCCGGCTCGGTAGGTGGAGGTAGGCAAGAGAAGGAGAAGACGAGCCACGAACGTATCCTAGCTACGAGCCGCCGCCGGAACGGTGGACCGACAGCTCACGCAGAGCGGGGTGGAGAATGACGGTCGAGGACCAGGCCCCCCTGGAGCCGATCCTCAGGATCTCGCCGACGGCACGGGAGAAGCTGCTCGAGGTTCGAGCAGAGGATCCGACGCCCGAGCGCCTCGCGCTTCGGCTGGAGGTTACCGGCGTCGTGGACGGCGAGTACACCTACAACATGTACTTCCAGCTCCGGGAGGCCGTAACGCCCTCGGATACCAAGCTCGGTGACGAGCACCTGGCGATCGTCATCCCAGCGGACAGCGTTGAGAGACTCCGCGGAGCGAGCGTCGACTGGGTGGTCGAGGTCGATCAAGCGGGCTGGGCCATCACCAACCCCAACCGCCCGCGGCCGACCATCGGGAGTCCGCTCCCCATCACGCCGGTCGGCCCGAGCAGCCCTGCGGTTGGCAGCCGTCCCCCGGCCGATCTGAAGGCCGATCTCTCCGGCGCCGTGGCCCAGCGAGTCATGATGGTCCTCGACCGGCAGATCAACCCGAGCATCGCGGCCCACGGGGGCCACGCCGAGTTGGTGGCGGTAGAGGACGACACGGCCTACCTCCGACTGAGCGGGGGATGCCAGGGTTGCAGCATGGCAACCGTCACGC
>JBOGVI010000126.1:0-5767 GCA_050692695.1 Actinomycetota bacterium | reverse complement strand
GCCTGCCGCTTCGTCGCGTACCGGGCGATCTTCACGGCATTCTCCACGCCCTCGGCCCCGGAGTTGGCGAACATCGTCCGCTTCTCGAAGTCGCCGGGGGCGAGCGCGTTCAGACGCTCGGCGAGCTCGATGTACGGCTCGCTCGCCGTGACGTGGAAGCAGGTATGGGTGTCGAGCTCGAGCTGCTTCTGGGCCGCAGCTACCACCTCCGGGGCGGTGTGGCCCACGTTCAGCACGGCGATGCCCGTCGCGAAGTCGATCAGCCGGTTGCCATCGACGTCCTCGATGATCGCCCCCGACGCACGGGCGGTGACGATGGCGTGGACGTTCGCAACGCCCTGGGGGATCGCGGCCTTCCGGCGCTCGAACCACTCGCGCGATCTCGGGCCGGGGATCTCGGTGACCACCTTGCGCTCCTGCGGGATGTCCACGTTCCGTCCTCTCGTCGCTGGTCTGTCGGGTCGTGCGTGGGGCCGGGGTTAGGGCGGGACGGCGGGCTCGGCCTCGCCGACCACGTGGGTCACCGGCAAACCGAAGGCCGCCTCGACCCGATGGGGGAGGTCAAGCTTCAGCCATCGGGAGACGCCCGGCGGCAGCGTCGACACGATGATCTCGTCGAACCCCTGCGCCCTGAGGGCGTCCTCGACGGCCAGAACGGGATTCGCGTCGCCCACCTCGCCGGTCGCATCCGCGCCCTCCTCCCGGAACCGAGCCAGGGCTCGGTCCAGGCGGCCCTGAGCCACGGCCCGGATCTCGCCCTCGGTCCAGGCGTGGTCGGTAGGGGGCGTGACCGGGACGACGATGTGAAAGCTGCACGGCCCCTCCTGGGCCCGCTCGCGCACCGTCGCCGCGAGATGCTCCCCGCCCAGGGTCTGGTTCGCCACAACCAGGTAGCGGTGCATCCCATCACCTCCGCGGGGTCGGGGGCGTCCCTGTCTCCGTCTCCAATCCTCGCGACGCCCGGCCCGTCCCCATCCTCGTGACGCCCGGCCCGTCCCCATCCTAGCGGCCCCCGTTTGCCGGGGAAGGGACCGGGCGGGAGGCCGAGTGTCCGGGGAGCGGAAGTTTGGGCATACTTGGGGGGTCCAGCGAGCTCGACCCCGCCCGGGGTCCGTCGAAGGAGGGCTGCATGGCCACCGCGCTTAAGACGTGGAAGCTGTTCATCGGGGGGGAGTGGGTGGACCCCGCCGCCGGCGAGACCGAGCACGACATCGACCCGGCCACGGGCGAACCGGTCGCCGACGTCGCGGTGGGGACCGAGGAGGACGTCGACCGGGCCGTGAAGGGCGCGAGGACGGCCTACGACGAGGTCTGGTTCGACACCCCGCCCAAGGAGCGGAGTGCGATGATGCTGAAGCTCGCCGATGCGATGGAGGCCGATGCCGACAACCTGGCCCGGCTCGAGTCGGAGGACGTCGGCAAGCCCATCGCGGTCTCGGCAGCGGACATACCGTTCATCGTGGACAACTTGCGGTTCTTCGCCGGCGCCGCCCGGAACATGGAGGGCAAGAACACCGGCGAGTACGAGCGCGGCTTCACCAGCTGGATCCGCCGGGAGCCGCTCGGGGTTACGGCAGGCATCTGCCCGTGGAACTACCCGTTGATGATGGCGATCTGGAAGGTCGCGCCGGCGCTCGCCGCGGGCAACGTCTCGATCCTGAAGCCGGCGGAGCTCACGCCGCAGACGACGCTCCGCCTGGCCGAGATCTCGGCGGACATCTTCCCGCCCGGGGTGATCAACGTCATCACCGGGCGTGGCTCGGTGGTCGGCGCCGCCCTGACCCGTCATCCCGGCGTGAGCCTCGTGTCCATCACCGGCGACACGGCCACCGGCAAGCTTGTGGCCAAGGAGGCCGCCGACACGGTGAAGCGGGTCCACCTGGAGCTCGGTGGCAAGGCGCCGGTCGTGGTATTCGACGATGCGGACGTCTCGAAGCTGGTCGAGATGCTGAAGTTCGCCGGGTACACGAACTCGGGGCAGGACTGCACGGCAGCCACCCGGATCGTGGCCGGCCCGAGGATCTACGACGACGTGCTGTCCGAGCTCGTTCCGGTCGTGGAGTCCATCGTGGTGGGCGACACGCAAAAGGAGGAGACCGAGATGGGGCCGCTCGTCTCGGACACCCAGCGTAAGAGCGTCGCCGGGTTCGTTGAGCGAGCCAGGGAGAAGGGCGCGAACGTGCTGACCGGCGGCGAGGCCATGGCCGGCGCCGGGTACTTCTACAAGCCCACCATCGTGGCGGACGTCGACCAGAAGGACGAGATCATCCAAAAGGAGGTGTTCGGGCCCGTCGTCACCATCCAGCGGTTCAAGGACGACGACCAAGCCATCGCCTGGGCCAACGACGTGGTGTACGGGCTCGCCTCATCGGTGTGGACCCGCGACATCGGTCGGGCGCTGAACGCCGCGCGCAAGCTCCAGTTCGGCGCGGTGTGGATCAACACCCACTTCGGGCTCACGTCCGAGATGCCCCACGGCGGCTACAAGCAGAGCGGGTACGGCAAGGACATGTCGATGTACTCGCTGGAGGACTACACGCAGATCAAACACGTGATGGCTGCCATCGACTGAGATTCGCGGGGTGATGTGCTGATGGGCGCGAGACCGTTCCTGGTGAACGGCGACTGGCGAACGGGTCAGGGGACCTTCGAGGTGAAGAGCCCTTACGACGGCGCCGTGGTCGCCGAGGTCGGGGTCCCCACGGACGCAGACGTCGAGGAGGCTGCCAGCGTCGCCGCGGCGACCTTCGGCGAGAGCCGGTTCCTGCCGGTGCACGCGCGTGCCGACGCCCTCGACCACATCTCGCGGCGACTGGCCGAGAGCGTGGACGAGAACGCGGCCCTGATCGCCCGGGAGGGCGGCAAGCCGCTCAAGTGGGCCAGGGTGGAAGCGACGCGTGCCGTGTCGACGTTCCGGTGGGCGTCCGAGGTCCTGCGACACGGTGTGGACGAGGTGATGCGCCTCGACACCGAGGCCTCCCTGGGGTCCCGGCTGGGCATCATCCGCCGGTTCCCGTTCGGGCCGGTCCTCGGCATCACTCCGTTCAACTTCCCTCTGAACCTGGTGGCCCACAAGGTCGCCCCCGGGCTGGCCGTCGGCGCGGCGATCGTGGTGAAGCCGGCCCGGGCCACACCCCTTGGAGCTCTCCGTCTGGCCGAGTTCTCCGCCGAGACGGAGCTGCCGAAAGGGATGTACCAGGTGCTTCCGGTCGCTTCGAGCGTGGCGGATCAGATGGTCCGGGACGCCCGGTATCGGAAGATCTCGTTCACGGGGTCCGCGGAGGTCGGCTGGTATCTGAAGGGGCTCGATCCCCGGAAACGGGTGACCCTGGAGCTCGGTGGCAACGCCGGCGTCATCGTGCACTCCGACGCCGACCTCGACCTGGCCGCGCAGCGCATCGCGTTCGGCGGGTACTACCAGGCAGGGCAGAGCTGCATCAGCGTGCAGAGGGTCCTGGTGCAGTCGGAGGTCCACGACGACTTCTGCGCCCGGTTGGTGAAGCAGGTCGAGAGCCTGAAGTACGGGGACCCCACGGACCCCTCGGTCGACGTGGGGCCGCTGATCGACGCCGGGTCACTGGAGCGGATCGCGCAGTGGGTGGACGAGGCGGTGGAGCAGGGGGCGGAGGTCCTGACCGGAGGCCGGCGCGACGACCCGTTCTACGTGCCCACGGTCCTGGCCAAGACGACGCCGGAGATGAAGGTCCGCTGCGAGGAGATCTTCGGGCCGGTCACGACGGTCGGCCCGTACCAGACCTTCGAGGAGGCCATCGCCGAGGTGAACAACTCGCGCTACGGCCTCCAGGCCGGGGTGTTCACCCGCGACATCGACCGCGCGTTCCAGGCTCATCGCGCGATCGAGGTCGGGGGCGTGATCGTGAACGACCAGTCGGCGTTCCGCGCGGACCAGATGCCGTACGGCGGGTCCAAGGACTCCGGGTTCGGTCGGGAGGGCCTGCGGTTCGCGATGGAGGAGATGACCGAACCGCGGATCATGGTCCTCTCCCACGTGCCCCTGTAGACGGGCGCGCGGGTGGGAACGCCCATCGCCGTCCTGGGGGCGGGCGCCATGGGCGGCGCCGCCGCCCGGCTGCTGGCGCGCCACGCGGCCCAGGTTGACCTGCTGGTCCTGGACGCCGACGAGGAACGGGCCCGGTCGGTCGTGCGCGAGATGGGCCAGGGGGAGGGCCGGGGCTTCGACGCCACGTCGGCGGAGCTCGCCATCATCCTGAGGGAGGTCAGAGCCGTCGCGGCATGCCTGCCGTACCGGTTGAACCTCGCAGTGATGGAGGCGGCGCTGTCCGCCGGCTGTCACTACGCGGACCTGGGAGGGTTGTTCCACACCACGCTGAGGCAGCTCGAGCTCCACGACCGGTACCGGGCGTCGGGCCTGTCCGCCGTCCTGGGCATCGGATCGGCACCCGGCCTCACGAACGTCTTGGCAAGGCTGGGGGCCGACCGGTTCGACCGGGCCGTCTCGGTAGACCTCGTGGACGGGGCCATCGAGACGGGCGAAGCGGGCTTCGGCGTGCCGTACTCGGTGGACACGCTCCTGGACGAGTTCACCATGCCGGCGATCGTGTTCGAGGACGGCGTGATGAAGGAGGTGCCGGCGGGCTCGGGTGTGATCGAGTGGGACTTCCCCGAGCCGCTCGGGACGCTCCCGGCCATGTACACGCTGCATTCGGAGGCGGCCACGCTACCTTCGACCATCCCCGGCGTCCGCGACGTGCGGTGGCGCCTGGCCCTGCCCCGAGCGGTGCACGAGGGGTTCGCCTTCCTCGTGGAGGTGGGCCTGGCGGACTCCGAGCCGGTCACTACCCGAAGTGGGCCGGTCGTGCCACGCGAGGTGCTCGCCGCTGTGCTGGCGAAGCTCCCGGAGCCGAAGGGACCGCCCCGAGACGTCGAGTTCCTCGACGTCCGGGTGGCCGGGAAGAAGGACGGGAAGCCCGAGACCCACCGGGCCCTGGCCGAGTTCCTGCCGACGAGGGAGGGGATCGGCGCCGGTGCGTTCGGGACGGCGCTTCCGATCACGATCGCCGTGCGGTGGATGGCCGAGGGCCGGGTCCCGCCGGGCGTGCACCCGCCGGAGACGGCCTTCGACGCCCAGGCGTTCGTGGCCGAATGCGAGCGGGAGGGCGTCCGGTTCCGAACGGACCTCCTGCCGACCGCGTAGACCTCACCCTCTGCCGGCGCGGGGCGCTACGCTTGAGCCGTGGACGCGAAGACGCTCGTACTCATCCTCGTGCCGTTCGCGTTCCTCGCCGGCGGCATCGCTGTGTTCCTGGCGTTCTCGAGGAGCCTCGGCGTGCGAGCCTTCGAGGAGGGCGCCGAGGCGGAACGGTTCGCCCGGCCCTGGTGGGGGAGCCCGCTCGTGTGGATCGGAGCCTGCGCGATGCTCGCCCTCCTGGGACTGGTGGTCGCGCCGAGGCTCTTCGGCGTGTTCTTCCTGTTCCTCCCGTTGATCTGGATCGGCCGGTTCCACCGTCGCCAGCGGCGATAGATGGCCGTGAGCGAGGGGCATCCCGGCGTGCGGGCGGGGTTCGCCATCCGCGACCCGCTGGCCTGGCCGGACATGGTCGAGATCGTGCAGACGGCCGAGCAGACGGGGTACGAGGCCCTATTCCTGCCGGAGAGCGTGGGGCGAGAGGCGTTCTCCACGCTCGCGGCGGTGGCCGGCCACACGGAGTCGCTTCGGGTGGCCACGGGGATCGTGACGACCGTGGCCAGGCGCGTATCCACCACGGCCATGGCCGCGGCCACGGTC
>JBOGVI010000125.1:0-5420 GCA_050692695.1 Actinomycetota bacterium | reverse complement strand
GGCGGACGGCTCGCCACCCTGCCTCGCGGACGGCGTCGATCAAGGGCCGCGGCGAGGTGTGACGTGCCAACGGGAGCTGAGCGAGGATCCGAGGGTCGTACGGCGCGTGGTGCTCGGGCGGGATCCGGTAGATGCGGCGGAGGACCTCGACCGCGGCATCCCTGACCCGGTGCCCCGCCCCGGACCCGCCCCATTCCCCCTCGAACAGCGCCAGCCGTCCCTGCGGGGCAACCTCGCGCCAGGCCCGCAGGGCGCGAAGCGGGTCCGGCGAGGTCCAGATCATGTGCCGCTCGACCACCGCGTCGAACGGGCCGGCCGGCGGCTCCTCCGCCGGCCCCACCACGAACTCGATCTCCAGGCCCTGCTCCCCGGCCTTCGCGCGCGCCCGTTCGAGCATGCCGGACGACAGGTCGAGCGACGTCACCCGGTGCCCGAGCTCCGCCGCCAGCAGGCTCATCGCCCCCGTGCCGGCCCCGACGTCGAGCACCCGGGAGGGAGGAGTCGGCAAGAACCGCTCCAGCGCGGCCCGCCACGCCGCCGCCTCCACGGGATCGGTCATCGCGTGCGACGCCGAGCGATCGTAGGTGTGCGCGTCTCGGTCCCACCACTCGCGGATGCGATCGTGGACCTCGGCCACTGGATCACTCAGAACAGCGCGTTGGCCAGCTTGCGGCGGTACTCTGCGACCACCGGGTCGTCGTCCCCCAGCACCGCGAACACCTCGAGCATCGCCTCTCGGGCGGACGCGTCGTCCCGCAGGGCCTCCAGCATGTCGTCCAGGGCCTCCCGCCAATTGCCCTGCGCCGCAAGGCGCTTGGCCGAAGGCAGCGTCCCCGTTTCCTCCAGCGTGCTCCACTCCGCGACCCGGATCCCGGCAAGCAGTCGTTCGGCGTCGGGGTGGGGCCGGAGCCGCGTCAGGATCTCCTTGGCGTCCTGGAAGTCGCCGCGCTCGACCAGGATCCGCCCCAGGCCGAGGCCTGCAGCACGGTTGTCCGGATCCGCGGCCAAGGCCTCGCGATACCGCCGCTCCGCGTCGGCTACGTCTCCGGTGCGCTCCTCCTCCAGGGCCTCCTGGGCCGCGAGGTCCGCTTCGGATGGCAGGATCCGGTCCACGAATTCGCTCACCATGGGCTCGGGGATCGCGCCGATGAACCCATCGACCGGCGCCCCGTCGCGGAACGCGATCACGGTCGGGATGCTCTGCACGCCGAACTGCCCCGCCGTGTACGGGTTCGCGTCCACGTCCAGCTTGGCCAGGAGGAACCGGCCCTCGCGTTGCTCGGCCGCCCGCTCCAGGATCGGCCCGAGCGTCTTGCACGGACCGCACCACGACGCCCACAGGTCGACCACGACCGGGCGTCGTTTCGACTCCTCGACGACCTTCTCCACGAAGTCGGCGTCGGTCACCTCGATGACGACCGACTGCCGCTCGGCGACCTGTTCCGTGTCCATGTCTCCTCTCAGGTTACCTTCGCGCGACGCAACAGCAGGGCGTTCACCGCTACCAGCAGGCTCGAACCCGACATCGACAGCGCCGCGATCTCCGGTCGGAGCGTGAGCCCGGCCCAGGCGAACGCACCGCCGGCGATGGGCAGTGCCAGCGCGTTGTACCCGACGGCCCATCCCAGGTTCTGCCGCATCTTGCGCACCGTGGCCCGCGACAGCGACATCGCCGTGGGGACGTCCGCGGGATCGGCTCGCATCAGCACGACGTCCGCGGTCTCCATGGCGACGTCGGTCCCGGTGCCGATGGCGATCCCGACGTCGGCCCGGGCCAGCGCGGGCGCGTCGTTCACGCCGTCGCCCACCATGCCAATCCGCCGGCCGTCCTCTTGGAGCTTGACGACCTGCCGTTCCTTGTCCTCGGGACGAACCTCGGCCAGGACCCGGTCGATCCCCAACTCTGCCGCGACGCGCTCGGCGGTGGCTCGATTGTCGCCGGTCAGCATGACCACCTGCACTCCCTCGGACCCAAGCCGCGACACGGCGGCAGGCGCGGTCGGCCGGATCGTGTCGGCCAGGGCCAGGACCCCGACGGCTCGGCCGTCCACTCCCACGAAGGCCACGGTTCGCCCGGCCCCCTGGAGCGAAGCTCCGGCCTCGCCCAGCCCGTCCAGGGACACCCCTTCCTGCTCGAGCAGCCGGCGGCTCCCCACCGAGACCCGGCGGCCCTCCACCTCGGCCACCGCGCCGGCTCCTGCCACCGCCCGGAACGAAGCTGCCCGGGGCGCCTGGATATCCCGCTCCGCCGCAGCAGCCACGATGGCCTGGGCGAGCGGATGCTCGCTCTCACGTTCCACCGCCGCGGCCAGGCGGAGGATCTCGTCCTCCTCGACCGACGCCGTTCGGATCTCCGCGACCCGCGGCTCACCGACCGTGAGCGTCCCGGTCTTGTCGAAGACGATCGTCGTGAGGGCCGACGCTTGCTCCAGCGCCCCCGCGTCCTTGAACAGGATGCCGCGCCTCGCCCCCATTCCGGTCCCCACCATGATGGCGGTCGGGGTCGCCAGGCCCAGGGCGTCGGGGCACGCGATCACGACGACCGTGATCGCGAACTGGAGCGCGGTGGCGAACGACACGTCGGTCGGCACGAACCACACGCCGAACGTGAGCAGCCCGCCGATCAGGGCCACCAACACCAGCCAGAACGCGGCTCGATCGGCCAGACGCTGGGCCGGCGCCTTCGAGTTCTGGGCCGCCTGGACCAGCGCCACGATCTGGGCGAGCGCCGTGTCCGAGCCGACCCTGGTGGCCCGGGCCCGGAGCGCGCCTTCTTTGTTGATGGTGGCGCCGATCAGGGCGTCGCCGGAACGCTTGGCCACCGGCAGGCTCTCGCCGGTGATCATCGATTCGTCGACGGAGGACACGCCCTCCTCGACGGCCGCGTCCACCGGGACCTTGGAGCCCGGACGGACCAGCAGCAGGTCGCCCACGTGCACCTCGGCCGTGGGGACCTCGACCGGCTCTCGGTCTCGGATGACCACCGCCATCGGCGGCGCCAGGTCGAGCAGGGCCCGGACCGCGTCGCTGGCCCCGGCCCGGGCCCGCATCTCCATCCAGTGCCCGAACAGCACGAACGCCGCGAGCAGGCTGATGGCCTCGAAGAAGTGCTCGCCGCGGAGGCCGAACACGACGAGCAGGGAGTAGGCCCACCCCACGCCGATCGACGTCGCGACCAGCACCATCATGTCGAGGGTCCGGTTCCGAACCGCCGCCACCGCGCCCCTGAAGAACACGGCGGACGAGTAGAAGACCACCGGCAGCGACAGCACGAGTGACAGGACGTCGGTCCGGATCCCGAACGGCGCCGCGAGCCGCAGCGAGAACACGTCCGTGGCGATCGGCGAGTACAGGAAGATCGGGATGGAGAAGAGCAGCGCCACGAAAAACCGACGGCGCATGTCGGTGACCATCTCGTTCATCGACATCCCCGCGTGGCCGCCGTGGCCCGTGTGGGCCGCCGCCGCGTGCTCCGCGTGAGCCGGGTGCGATTCCGGGCGCGCGGGCTCCTCCCGCGGGTCGCACACGTGTCCGGGGACCGAACGCCCGGCGCAGTGGTAGCCGCACTCCTCGACCCACCCCTCCAGCTCGGACAGGGACGTCACGGACGGGTCGTAGTGGACGGTGGCCGTCTGGTTGAGGGCGTTCGCTTGGACGTGCACCACCCCAGCGCGGGCGGCCAGGCGCCGTTCGACGCCCCGGCCATCCATCACCCCCATCATCCCGCCGACGTGTAGGACGGCCTCGGCCACGTCGGCCGTGGTGCTGTGGGCGCCGTGCCCGGAGCCGCGTTCTTCGTGGTCCACGGCGTTCAACCCCCGAACCGCCGGAGCCGGAGCGAGTTCGTCAGCACGGACACGGACGACATGGCCATGGCGGCTCCGGCGATGATGGGGTTCAGCAGCCCGAACGCGGCCAGGGGGATGGCCGCAACGTTGTAGCCGAACGCCCAGAACAGGTTCTCCTCGATGGTCTTGAACGTCCGCCGGGACAGGCGGATCGCCACGACCACTCCGGCCAGGTCGTCTCGCATGAGCGTGATGTCCGATGCCTCGATGGCCACGTCGGTACCCGTGCCGATGGCGATCCCCAGGTCGGCCTGCGCGAGCGCCGGGCCATCGTTGATGCCGTCGCCCACCATGGCCACGACCTTCCCTTCCCCCTGGAGGCGGCGGATCTCCTCCACCTTCTCTGCGGGATGCACGTCGGCCAGCACGCGGTCCACGCCGGCCTGGGTCCCGATGGCCTCGGCCGTGACCCGGTTGTCGCCGGTGATCATGGCCACCTCGATGCCCAACCGGTGCAGCTCGTCGACGGCCTCGGGGGCGCCCCGCTTCAGCCCGTCCGCAACGGCCAGGACCCCTCGGGCCTTCCCGTCCCATGCCGCCCAGAACACCGTTTTCCCCGCCGACTCCCGGCGCGCGGCCTCGTCCCTCAGCCATCCGGGGATCTCGGCTCCTTCGTCTTCCAGGAATGTGCGACGGCCGACGAGCACCTCGACGCCGTCCACCTTGGCCCGGACCCCCCGGCCCACGGCCGAGCGGAAGTCCATCGCCGCCGGCGTGGCCAGGCCTCGCGCCGCCGCCCCGGCCACCACCGCCCTCGCGAGGGGATGCTCACTCGAAGCCTCCGCGGAGGCCGCCAGCTCCAGCGTCCGCTGATCGCCTACGACGTCCTCCAGCCGCATCCTCCCCTCGGTGAGCGTGCCGGTCTTGTCGAACACGACCACGTCGATCCGCCGCGACCGTTCGAGGACCTCGCCGCCCCGGATCAAGATCCCGCGCTGGGCGCCCCGGCCCGTGCCGACCACGATGGCGGCGGGCGTGGCCAAGCCGAGGGCACACGGGCACGCGACGATCAGGACCGCCACCGCCGGAACCAGCGCACCGCGGGCCGTACCACTCGCCGCGAACCAGCCGACCGCGGTAACCGCGGCAATGGCCATGACGATTGGCACGAAGATGCCGGCCACCCGGTCGGCCAGGCGCTGAATGGGGGCCTTCGACCCTTGGGCCTCCGCCACCATCCGCACGATCTGCGCGAGGGCGGTGTCCGAGCCCACCCGGGTCGCCTCGACCAGCAGCATCCCGTCGAGGTTCACGGTGGCGCCGGCTACATCGTCCCCCGCGGTCTTCTCGACCGGCACCGACTCCCCGGTCAGCATCGACTCGTCCACGGCCGACGCGCCTTCGAGGACCCGCCCGTCCGTGGGGACCTTCTCGCCCGGCAGGACCTTCAGGACCCAGCCGGGCTTCACTGCGTCCACCGGGAGCCTCAGCTCCTTGTCGCCCCGGACCACCCGGGCCTCTTTCGCCCCCAGCTCGAGCAGGCGCTTGACGGCCTGCGACGCGCTGCCCTTGGCCCGGGCCTCCAGGAACCGGCCCAGCGCGATGAAGGCGATGATCACGGCCGAGCTGTCG
>JBOGVI010000124.1:0-3903 GCA_050692695.1 Actinomycetota bacterium | reverse complement strand
CACCCCGTGGCAGCCTTCGCCGGAAGAAAAGCGGCTCGGCGCTCCCGATGCCCTCCTTCAGGAGGGGTCCGATGTGACGACGCTACGTGTGGGTTCACTCGCGTTGCGGCCTGCAGGTTTGCGTCGGCTCCCGAAGAGCCTTCGTCGGACGGCTTCGAGACGGGGGATCGCTCCCCCGCCCCGCGCCCCTCGCTACCGGGGTGAACAGGCAATTCTCCGGGCTGGACTCTCACCAGCAAGTTACGGGCCCTCCTCGTCGCACTTTCGGCTCATCCGGCTCTCTGATGTCCTGATCCGTTCAAGAGTCGGTCAGCTTCTTCTGCAACGTCACCCTTCTTCGCGTGTAGCCCATGCCGTGCTCGTAGAAGGGCACCGACACGGGGCTCTCGACATAGGTATCGACGTTGGCGAAGACGGCGCCCTTCTTCCTGGCCCAATCCTCCACGGTTCGCATCAACTGCGTGCCAATGCCATGGCGCCAGAAGGAACGTTCGACGCCGAGGGCTTCGACTACGAGCCGCGGCTGGCCGACCTCGCGCAGGAGTTGATGGTGAGCGTCTTCTCTCGGCGCGAGGATATGAGCCCAGATCCAACCGACGATGCGACCGTCTACCTCTGCCACGAGCGAGATGGCATCTTCGGGGGGATCCTTCACCAGATCCTCCTCGAAGGATTCGGCCAGCCCCTCATTGCGGGGTAGTTGGAAGTGCTCCGGGTTGAGGTTCGCGTAGTAGTCGGACATGTCAACCCAGACCCGGGCAAGCCCCTCCCCATCACCCGGCCGGGCAGCACGGATCATGGCGCCTTCCGCCATGGATTCCACGCTAGGGACCGGACGTGGGAGAGGTCAAGCCGTCGCTGACCATCCCTAATCCTTACCGTGGATGCCTTGGTGGCATCTGCGGCAGACGACCAGGGTTCGGCGATGACGGGCTACCATCACCTTGATCCACTGCGGCTTCTCCAACCCACGTTTGCGCTCAAGATCGGCCAGGTGTCGGACGTGGTGAACCTGGACCTGGTCCTGCGAGCCGCAGAGCTCGCAGACATCGGCCAGGAGCCGTCCGAGCAGTTCCGACCGGTGGCTCCAGACGCGGGACGGTGAGTCGTTGAGGGTTGCATCGAGTCCCCTCACGAGGGGTACGGCACCCCATTGTGCGAGGAGTGGCCTCTTCTCTTCGCCGCGGTCGACCGTGACGCGGAGGACCTTTCGCGGCCCCCGAGCGGTCGCCATGACGGTGCCGAAGCGCCGATAGACCCTGGGGACGCTGATCTTCAGCTTTGCGGCCAGCGTCTTGGCCATCGACGTCTCCATGACCCATCGTAGGTGGCCGAACTCGCGAAGGTTGTAGGCCATCCGGTAGTACTCGACGACGCCCCGATACTCGACCGCGTAGCCGGCGACGATGGAGAACTCCGAGTCGTTGAGGCGCTCCGGCCGGTGGATCGGTTTGCCGTCTCGCATGTAGGGGTCGCACTTGGACCGGACCACATCCCGGGGAACCCGGAGCCCGATCTTGCCGTTCACGTCACGGCGGACGAGCCGTGCGTGGGTGTGGCGGCGGTCGTTGTGCATTACCGACACCTCGTAGCCGAGGAAACGCGCGGCGCCCGTTCGGCCGTGCGTCACCAGCGTCTTGGCCTCGGAGAGTTCGAGGTGGAGTTCGGTTGAGAGGAACTCGCGGAGCCTCGCCTTGATCTCCTCGGCTTCTTGACGCGGGCCGGTGAACCCAAGCAGGAAGTCGTCGGCGTACCGGACGTAGCGAAGCCGCCGGAAGCCCTCGTCGTTGGGTTCCTGGGTCGGCAGGGTCCGCATGATCTTGCGGAACGCTCGTGCCTCCTCGGCCTTCCCTTCGCGCTGAAGGCGGTTCGCGGCGAGCATCGCCCGCCGGTACGCGGTGTTCTGCTTCCGCCGGGTCCCTCGGCTGTAGGCGGGGATGAGCGTGACTGTGACGAACCTGTCCAGCCTGTCCAGGTAGATGTTCGAGAGCATGGGGCTGACGACCCCGCCCTGGGGCGTGCCCGAGAGCGTAGCGCCGAACCGCCAATCCTCCAGGTATCCCGCCTTGAGCAGGCTTGCGACGAGCCGCAGGAAGCGGCCGTCGTGGATCTTCTCCGCGAGGATCGAAAGCAGCACCTCGTGATCGAGCGAGTCGAAGCACGAGGAGATGTCGCCCTCGATGAACCAGGTGGTCCCGGTCCAGCCTCGGTGGATCTCCCGCAGGGCCGTGTGGCAGCCCCGGCCGGGGCGGAACCCGTGCGAGCGGGGAGAGAACTGCGGCTCGTAGTAGGCCTCCAGGATCATGCGGATGACCTCCTGCACGAGCTTGTCCGACCAGGTCGGAAGCCCGAGCGGTCGCGTGCCGCCGCGAGTCTTGGCGATGTGCACGCGCCGCGCCGGCGTCCACCGGTAGCGCTCGGCGCGAAGCGCGTCGATGACGCTTCCGATCTTCGCCTGGGACATCCCGTCGGCCGTCTCCGCCGTCGCGCCGGGTGTGGTCGCCCCGTCGTTGCGGGCGATCCGTGCGTAGGCACGGAGGTGAAGATCCGGGTTGAACAGGTGCCGGTAGACACGTTCGAGCGGCAACCCTCGTCTGCCGCGTTCCCGGATGATCCCCAGGATCTGCTCGGCTGATCGCATCTCGCGTACCTCCTGTCTCCTGGGATCTGGACACCTGCCTCCCTTCGCCATGTGGACGGCTCTCCCGTCCTCGGACTACTACGGAGGCTCCGTCGCCGTAGGGCTCGCGCCCCGAAGGCGATCCCGCATTCCCTTGCTGCTAGACGTGTCGAGCGTGACGTAGGCGCCTCGTCCGTCCCCTTGAGTGGCCTCGCTGGCCACCGCCCGCCGGGAGGAGAGTTCGGACGGCATGCTCAAACCGTCCTATCCGGCGACCTACTCAACGTCGCCGTTTCTCGGCGGCCCCGCTTCTGAGGCGTGGTTGCGTCGGGGGATGGGGCAGTTGCATCGCTGGAGACTGAGGTTCAACCAGTGTGGGCTTCGCCATATCACGCGGGTCTTGCAGGACGAGGCCCTACACGCCTTCGGTTCCTCTCCCGCTTGGACGGCATGCGATTGTCCCCTTTGGCTTTCGCCGCCAGGTGGGCCGCCTGACCCAGGGGTGTCTCTCCTAACCCCTCCTTTCTGCGAAAGGGATCTAGTAGATCCCTTTATGCGGTCATCGGGCGTTGCGTTCGTCGCGGAGCCCGTGCAGGCGCTCGGCTTGGGCGGCGGGGATCACGCGCTCGTCGTTCATGAGGGTGCGGCGCCCGTCGTCGTACTCGACGTTGAACCAGCCGGTGGAGGAGTCGGGCTCGCTGACGACGGTGGCGAAGGCCTCGTCGTCGGTGAAACACGCTCGCCGATCGGGTGGAGCAGGTCCGGGCAGAACGGGCACTCGGCGTTTCGGCGGTAGGTCACGCGTTCTCCCTTGTAGGGGTTCGCGTTGACGCGGTGGTAGGCCTCGCGGTGGGCGGTCGGCTCGCTGGCCCCCATCTGACGGAGAGTTGCGAAGGTGTGGTTGGCGATCTGCGCGGGGGTCAGGGTCATCGGGCACCTCCGAGGAGCAGGGACTCGGCGACGGGCGCCAGTCGGAATCGCTCGGTCATCTGTGGTTCCTCCTTGGGACAAACAGGAGGGGGCCGGACCGGCTTGCAGCCCCGGCCCGGCCCCCTCGCTGGTCGCGTGACGGGCTAGTGCGCCCGCTCCACCTGGTGGCAACAGAAGACGAGGACGCGCTTTGGGCGCCGGACGGGCTTCTCATCGCCGTCGTCGTCGCGGGAGGGCGTCATGATCCAGGTGGTGATGGCGGTTCCCTTCTCGCCTTCGCGGATGGCGTAGCCCTGGGCCTGCCACCGGCGACGGGTGACGATGTCCTTGTAGGCCTCGCAGGCCGCCTCGGG
>JBOGVI010000123.1:0-13736 GCA_050692695.1 Actinomycetota bacterium | reverse complement strand
ACCGGGATCATGGCCGGGTCCTTGCCCTGGTAGCGGGCCTCCCGGTCCTCCTCGAACATGCGCTGGGTCGGGGCGATCAAGTCCGCACGGACCAGGCGCCGCAAGTTCTCGTGCCCGCTCACCAAGGGGACCTGGCAGGCCACGCACTTCACCCGGCGGTCGATCGCGCCCAGGACCAGCACGTGCCCCCCGCTGTAGCTTGAGCCCCATACGCCGATCCGCTCCGGATCGACCTCCATCCGGGTCCGGGCGTAGCTGATGGCGTGCCGGTAGTCGCGGACCTGGTCCCACGGGTCGATCTCCTGGCGAAGCGCGCCGTCACTGGCCCCGAAGTTGCGGTTGTCGAACACCAGGGCCCCCAGGCCGGCTTGGGCGAACGCCTCGGCGAAGCTGTCCAGGTACATCTCCTTGACCGCGGAGAACCCGTGCGCCATGACGACGGTGGGAACGTGTCCTCGGGCTTTGTCCGGGACGTACAGCCAGCCCCTGAGGGTGACGCCCCCGGCATCGAACTCGACGTCCTCTCGCATCGCACTCCCCCCTTCCCCTCGGCCAGCGAAGACGCTGGCCATGGAAGCTACACGTATGTGAGCACCACGCAGAGCGCCGGGTCAAGTCCGGGTGCGGCAGGTTGGCGGGGCGCGTACAGGCGCTCGTCCATCGGCCGTAGCGGGCCCTGGCGAACGGCACACGTAGGGCCGCGGCGCGACGGGCGGTCCCTAAGGGATCTGCGGTTCCCGGGTGACCGCGGCTCGGGCCAGGCTCGCGGTGACGGCGCCGACCAGGATCAGGCCTCCCCCGAGCGCGATCCCCATGCTCACCGACTCGCTCAGGAACACGACGGCGAGCACCGACGCGGCCAGAGGCTCCATGGCCGACACGATGGCCGTTCGGACCGCGCCGATGCGCCGGACGCCCTCGAGGAGGCAGACGAACGCGGCCGCCGTGGCCACCCCCATCCCGAGCACCGGCCACCACTCGCTCCAGCCGGCCGGGAGCCGGTCGTTCCCCGTCAGCACGGCGAAGGCCCACAGGCCGATGGACGCGCCGGCGCTCACCCACAGGGCGCTCGTGAGCGGGCTCGTCAGCCGGAGCACCCGGTCGGCCCCGACCAGGTAGGCGCTGAAGGTCACGGCCGCGCCCAGGGCGAACAGGACCCCCGCGGTCCGGATCGTCAGCCCGGCCCCCGTCCCCACGACCACCACGGCCCCCGCCACCGCGCACCCGAGCGCGACGAGCGTGAGCCGCCTCGGCCGGTCCCGTCCAAACAGCCAGGACATCAACGTCACGAACACGGGATACGTGAAGAACAGCAGCGTGACGGAGGCTGCCGTGCCGTGTCGGAGCGCAGCGAAGAAGAGCGTCGCCTCCACCGCGTACCCGCACACCGCGAGGACCGTCAGCCCGGTTCGCTCTCCCTCCGCCGCGGCGAGCGGACGGCGGAGCGCGACCAGGAACGCGAACAGCACCACGGCCCCGATGCCGAACCGCATCGCCAGCAGCGAGTACACGGTGATCCCGCCCTCGAGCACGTGCTTGCCGAGCACGACGATCGAGCCGAAGCAGAGGGCGCCGAAGGCGACGAGGGCCCCGCCGACGGCCTCGGCCCGGGTCCCCAGGCCGCGCGCACTACTCGTCGACAAGCTCGATCCGCATCCGCTTGAAGCCCCTCCCCTTGCTCTCGGTCTTGGCCACGCGGACCCGGCCGACCTCGGCGGTCGAGCGCACGTGGGTACCGCCGTCGGCCTGCTTGTCCAGGCCCTCGATGTCGATCACCCGGATCGGATCGACGTGCTCGGGGATGAGGTTCACCTTCGTGCGGATGAGGTCAGCGTCGGCCAGCGCCTCGGCCCGGGGCACGAACGACACGCGAACCGGGTGGTCCTCGGCCAGCGCCGCGTTCAGCTTGTCCTCGACCTCCCGGCCGAACTCGACCGAGATGCTCTCGAGCTCGAAGTCCATGCGAGCCACGCCCGTCTCCATGTTCCCCCCGGTGACCTTGGCCCCGTAGCCGCGCCACACGATCCCCGACAGGGCATGGAGGGCCGTGTGGGTTCGCATCAGGGTGTACCGGCGGTCCCAGTCGATCTCGGCGGTGACGCTTGCGCCGACCGGAAGCGGCGCGCCCTCGATCAGGTGACGGAGCGTGCCGACCTGCTTGACCGTGTCGGCGACCCGGACCTCGCCGCCGTGCCACCGGAGCACCCCGGTGTCGCCGGGCTGGCCCCCGCTCCGCGCGTAGAAGACGGTCCGATCGAGCACCACACCGTCCTCGCCGGCCGCGATCACGGTTGCGTCGCAGGTGCGGGCGTAGGCGTCGGTGGCGCAGATCTCCTCGGTCATCCGGCAGAGCCTACCGAACGGCGGCCGACCGGCCCGGGGCCGAAGCGCCTACTGGCCGAAGTCCTTCTCCCCGGCCCGGATGGGGACGGCAAGCCAGTTCTCGCCGGGAGGGATCGGGCAGCTCCACTCCGGGTTGTACGCGCAGTACGGGTTGTAGGCGTCGTTGAAGTCCACCACCGCCCGGCCGTCTGCGGGCGGCTCGACCTCCAGGTACCGGCCCGCCCCATACGTCTCCTCCCCGGAGGTCGCGTCGCGGAACGGGACGAACAACTCGTGCTGGTCCGGTGACTCGTACAGCGTGATCTCGCCCGGCTGCCCGTCCACCTCGAACCGCACCTTCCCGGCGCGCCGGTACACCTGGGTCCCGCCGGTGGTGGTCTGCATCACGATGTCCTCGTCTCGGTCGACGTCGGTGTCGAGCTCCGCCTCGATCCGGAGGCTCGGGTCCTCCGGGTAGTACGAGAGGCCGGCGAAGTTCGCCCGCTGCTCCGGCGTGAGCGGCGACCGCGGGTCGTCACGGAAGAACTCGTCCTTGTCCCGCCGGAACTCGTCCAGCTCGCTCATGGCGAACCGGACAACGTACGACCGGCGTCAGTCATTCCCCGCGAGGAACGCGCCCACCCGCTGGACGAGCATGGGGATCGCCTGGAACAGCGCCGCCTCACTCTCGAACAGCAGCAGCTCGGAGTGGGGAAGGAGGTCGTCCAGGATCCGGCTCAGCTCGGCCGGATGGATGTCGTCCCCCTCGATTCCGATGAGGAGCGTTGGTGCCGTGACCCGCCGGAGCAACTCACGGTCGCTCACCGGCCAGTCCTCGATGACCTCCCGGATGGCCCGGGCCACGCCCTCGGGATGCCGGTGGTCCCACATGACCATGTCGATCTCGAGCTTCCACGGCGTCTGCACGTATTGGGCGACCCGCGCCGGGTCAGAGACGATGGCGTCCAGGGCCTCCTCAGGCGTCTTGCCGTCGAGCTGCCCCGCGAGCTCCAGGTACCGGTCCTTGAACCCGAACGGCATGTCCAGGGCGGCCGGGAGGAGCCACACCATCCGCTCGAACCGGCCGGGCTCCCGGGACACCAGGTTCGCGATGGCGCCGGCCCCGAGCGACGTGCCCACGGCCATCGTCGCCTCGTACGCGTTCGCCACGGCGTCCAGATCGCGGGCGAGGTCCTCGAACCGGTACCCCATCTCCGGGGCGCTCGACCGGCCGTGGCCCCGGAAGTCGAACCGCACCTTGGTGCCGGGGATGAGCGGCGTGAGCGCCGCAAGCTCCCGGGAGTTGTTCGTCAGGCCGTGAGCCACGACCGTGACCGGCGGGCCCTCGCCGTCTACCTCGACGTAGAGCGTGGCGTCCTCGGTCTCGACCTGGGGCATCTCCTGGCACCCTCGTGCGAAGCTCGCGTACGATACACGGCCGGGAGGCGTTCGGTGGCCGAGATCGAGGTCAGGCGGATCGGAGGCGAGGACCACGTTCCGACGTTCAAGGTCACGGTGACCGAGGAGGACGGGGCCACCGATCACCAGGTCACGGTGTCGCTGGCCGATTTCGAGCGCCTCGCCGTGCACTTCCGCTCCCTGGAGGAATTCGTTCGAGCCTGCTTCGAGTTCCTGCTGGAGCGCGAGCCGAAGGAGTCCATCCTGTCCTCCTTCGACGTGTCCGCGATCTCGACCTACTTCCCCGAGTTCGAGGAGGAGATCCGGCAGGCCACGCCGTTCTGACCGGCCGGGTCAACCAAGGTCGCCGTCGGTGGATGCGAGCTCGGGCTCGGCCACGTCGTCCTGCGGGGCGAGTTGGTCCCGGATGACAGCCGCCCACCGGGAGATGGCCGCGGTCACCGCCAGGAACACGATGCCCGAGCCGATCAGGATGACCCGGACCCGGTCGTCGCTCCACACCAGGGCCAGCACGAGGGCCGGGACGATCCACCCCAGGTTGTAGGCGATGTCGAACAGGCTGAACCCGCGTCCTCGGAAGTCGTCGGTGAGGGCCTGCTGCATGATCGTGTCGGCCGCGATCTTGCCCAGGAAGAACCCCAGGGCTCCCACGAACGTGATGGCCGAGTAGCCTGCGATCGTGGGGACGCCTCCGAACAGGATGACCCCGACCCCCACCGCGGTCATGGCCGCAACGAGCAGGCGATAGGGCGGCACCCGGTCCTTCAGCTTCTGAGCCAGCACCATCCCGATAGCCGCGCCGAGCGCACCGAAGGCACCGGCGATGACCAGGACCGTCCGGTCGGAGTCCCGACCGGACAGGAGGTTCCGGGCCTCCAGGGCGAAGACCAGCGCCACGAACCCGAAGAACTCCATGCGAAGGGCCTGGAACCCCGACAGCCCGAGGGCCGCGGCCGGCCGGGCGAACACCTCGCGCAGGCCGGTGGCGATATCGCGGAACACACGCTTGACCTCGTCGGCGAACCGAGCGGTGTGGCGCTCGTACTCGAGGCGCTCCACCCCTCGCGCCACGACGGCGGCCGCCGCGTACAAGATGGCCCCGAGGATGGCCACGATCCACGAAGGGGCGAGGGCCGTCCCGACCAGCGCCACGCCGCCCCCCATCACCTGGAAGATGGCCCCGCCGGCCTGCGACAACCCGTTCGCCTGGAGGAGGTCCCTGCCGTGGACCACGGACGGCAACCCTGCCGACTTGATGGCGAGCAGGATCCGGGTGCAGGCCAGGGCCACCAGGATCGCGAGGATCAAGACGACGTCGGGTAGCCCGTCGCCGGCCGCCGCCAGCCCCACCGCCGCCAGCGCAACCACCGCGGCCCGGAACAGGTTCGACCGGATGAGCAGCTGCTTGCGGTCGTAGCGGTCGATGAACGCCCCGGCGAACGGGCTGACCAGCGTGTAGGGCACGTACAGCGCGAGGACCACCCCCAGCAGGTACCGAGCGGACGGCGCGCTGGTCACGTCGAACCCCTTCTCGCCCCCGAAGGCGATGGACTTGGCGAACGACGCCTGGATCATGCCGTCGGCGGCCTGGGCCACGAACTGCGTCCCCATGAGCGCCGAGAAGCTGCGGTTCGAGAAGACGCCGAACATGTCGGCGAAGAACCGGGTCACCCCAGCGAACATTCGGTCGAGCGCGGGCTTCCCGACCCGGAGGCCGACGGCGAAGGCGGTGGCCAGGCCGAGCGAGGCCCACCCGTCGACCGTTGAGAACGGAGCCCTTCGGACCGCCACGACCAGGATCCCCGCCAACACCGTGAGCGCGATGGAGATGCCGGGGATCAGCGCTGCCCTCATCCAGAAGCCCTCCAGCTCGAACCACCTCGCGGCGATGAGGCCGGGGACCACGAGCAGCAGCGCCAGACCGAGCAGCACCCGGATCGTATGCCCGAAGTTCCCGAAGACGCCGGGGTGGTTCGCGTACAGGGCCGCGGTGGCGCGCTCGGCGGCCCGCGCCGCCTCGACGGCCTCGGGCGACGGTGTCGCCAGGTCCGGGCCGGTCACCACCGCCACGTCCGGGCCGAGAGGGAGCAGGTAGCCGGCGACCGGCTCGAGGTCGAGGAGCGCCTCGTTGGCTGTTCCGGCGTTGAACTGCCGGACCAGCAACACGACGGGCGGCTGCGGGTATTCCTTCTCCAGGAGCTGCACCTCGCCGAAGAAGCCCCGCGACATCGTGTTGTACGTGGGGTCCGTAAGCACCGTGGGCCGGTCCGCCAGGAAGTCCTCGACGGTTCCGAAGTACGACATCGACCGCTTCACCGCGTCGCCTGGCAGCCCGGTCCGCGAGACGTTCGTGAACGTCTTCGCCCACCCGTAGGCCTGGTACGTGTCCTCGTAGTTCAGGATGAACACGATCGGGTGGCCGGGCTCCCGTTCGACGATGGCGCTCGCGGCGGCGAGCGATGTGCGGGTGGGCTGGCCGATCCACTGGTTGCTCGGCGTCGCCCACTGCGCGGCGTCGCGCCCCCGCACCCAGACGAAGGCCAGCGAGCCGACCAGGGCCACCATCCCGATGGCAGCGACGATCCGGGTCGTGTCCCACCGTTTCAGCAGCCACCGCGCGGCGACCCACGCCCCCAGTCCGAGCAGGGGCATGAGCGCGACCGTCGCGTTCATGAACCGGTAGTACGGGTAGGCCTTGCCGACCAGGAACCCGAACACACCGACGAGCGGGAGCAGCCACAGGGCCGAGATCGTCGCGAAGCCATCGGCCGGCCGCCGGTCGTTGCGGGCCCGGTAGATCACCCACCCGATCCCCAGAAGGATCAGGGGGAACGTGATGAGGGGCTGGAGTGATGCCACCCACCCGCCCAGCCGGTGCAGGAACACCTCCCGCGTGTACGGGGGCGGAAGGGCAGCGTCGGCCAGCGAGCCCGTCACCCCCCACGGCCCGACCAGCCACGACGCCAGCCCCACGATCATCCCGAAGCCGGTGGCCATGAGGCTCGGGCCGTTGCGGCGGAGAGCCGAGCCGAGCGAGAACCGGCTGGTCACGAGGTGCAGGCCAAACACGGCCAGCAGGGACCCCCCGAAGACTACGCACGTCGTGGGGTGCGTGAACGCAGCGGCCACGCCGAACAGGAACACCGCGGACCTGGCCCCCCACGAGGTCTGCGCCGGCTCGTAGAACGCGAGGATCATCGACAGGAAGAACAGGACCGCGATATTGTCGAGGTATCCCACGTACGGCGTGGTCATGAACAGCGCCGCCGTGGCCGCCATCACGAACAGGAACAGCAGCGGGTCGCGATGTCGGCGGTACGAGAACGCGCCGAGCGCCAGGCCGGTGAGGATGGGGATGCCGACCATCAAGAAGGCGCTGAACGTGTACAGATCGATCCCGGCCACCCGTTGGAGGATCGAGCCGTAGAGCGGGACTGAAACCCGGTACCCCGCCGAGAACAGGCTGAGCGGGCCCCAGTCCCGAGCGATGAGACCGGGGTCGTCGTTCATGATCAGGTTGGACCGCCACGTGTACCAGGCGGGGTCGCGGGTTGGGGCGGTGATCGACGGGTCGAGGAGGAATGTCCACCCGAACGCGATGAGCAGGATCAGCACCGCGACGATCAGGACGACCGGGCTGCCCAAGGCGCGGCTCCCCGGCTCCGGCACGCGCACCGCGCCCACGGCCGGAGCGTGATTGGTGACGGTCATCCCTCTCTTGCCCCTCGATCCGCGATCAGCCCGCGCGAGCCTCGAGCAGGCACGGGAGCCGCAACAGCATAGACGACCGGGGCGGCGCGCCTGACGCCCGCCCGGGCGGCATCCGGGCGCCCCTCTTCGGCTCGCAGAGCCGGTCGTCCAGATACGGGCACGGGTCGAGGATGAGGGGCGGGAGCGGCTCCTGGCTGAAGTCGAACTCCTTCCACAGGCTGCCGAAGATGTTCACCCCCCCACCCCAGGTTTGGCCGCCGGCCTGGAAGACACCGGGGCCCAGCACCCCGGATCTCAATGAGTGCCCCCTACAGGGTCTTTGCCTGCCCTGCGCGACGCTGGCATGCTTGGTCCGTGACGGGGAAGCCGAAATGGGTCTTCTGGGTCAGAGGCACGTTGCTCAGTGCCCTCAGTGGGCATTGGATCGCGAACCTGCTGCTTGATCCGGGCCAGTACGAACGGGCCGGCCTCGAGTACACATGGCGCGCCCTCCTTCCCGTCCTCCTCCAAACGATCCTAGTCCTGCTCGTCGTTGTCGTGGTGAGACGTCCGTTGAGAACGGCGATGAACACGAAGGCCCGGTTACGACACGCCTCGAACCTGTCTCGTCTCCTGATCCTGCTCACAACGTCCCAACTGGTGCTGTTCCTCCTAATGGAGGTAAGCGAACGGGGCATCCAGCGAGAGCCGTTCGCAGATGGACTCTTCGCTTCTGGGTTCGCCTTCGAGCTTCTCTTCGCGATCGTGTCCGCACTCCTCCTCGTTGCGTTCGGATCGGTCGCGCTCCGCGTCATCGGCTCGCCTCGCCGTCGGGCGATGACCTCGCCGATCGACGATCGTATCCGCCCCCTCCCTGAGCTCGTCGTTCCCGCCCACGCCGCCCTGATCGTGGGCGGCGTCAGGGCTCCCCCTCTCCCGCCCGCCTAGCCGCAGCCGTCGGGCCGGCATCCATCCGGCGCGAACGGTTTGGCTCATGTGCACGACCCAGCCGGTCGCCGCAAGACGGCGACGTCGAACAGGGAGGGCGCATGCAGGCAGGAGCGCAACGCGAGACCCATCAGCTCGAGCGAGCGGAGAAGCACCGCGGCAGCCCGTCGGGATGGCAGTTCCTCCACCCGGCGCGCGGGACGTGCGTCCCCAATTGCCCGTCGTACGGGGAATGCCACTGCGGCTGCGGCGGCCATCCGAAGCTGAGCCAGATCACGCACGGACAACGATCTGCAGGGCGACCGTACACGTTCGTCTCTGGCCATCAGATGCGGGTCGCCCATCCGCGCGCCGGCATCTGGTCGAGGAACGGCGTTCCGGTCGAGCGTATCCGTCCCCTGGTGTTCTGGCTGCGGGACCGGCTCGGGTCGATGCGCGCCGTGGCGACCCTACTTCAGATCCCGGAGGCTACGATCAGGGGCTACGCGTACAACACCAAACGCAAACGCGTCCCCCCGCAAGCGGCGCGGAAGATCGCGACCCTGGTGCTCGCGCACCGCAAACCGACAGGGCCGCTCGACCTCTGGGAGGAGCAGCCGGGAATCCGTTCGTCGCCGCACGTTCTCCAGATAGGGCAGCCGCGAGCGCGTGGGGTGACCGTCACGAGCCAGACCGCCGTGTAGCGCGCCTGCATGTTCCCCGAACGAGTCACGAGGCGAGACTTCATGAGCCGCTCGGCGGCCGCGGCGGCCGGGCTGTTCCTCTCCTCCTGCTTCGGCGACCGGGTCTCCACCACGCCGACGCCTCGCCCGAGCTACGGCCCCGATCCGCAGGGAGATCGGTACGCGGTGGCCGATCAAGCACGTCGTCTATGTGATGATGGAGAACCGGAGCTTCGACAACCTGTTCGGTCGCTTCCCCGGTGCGAACGGGACGAGCATCGGCGTGCGTTGGGGAAAGGAGGTCCCGCTCGTCCACTGTCCCGAGTGGCTTCCGGGCGACCTGCCGCACGATCTGTTCGCTTGGCAGTATTCGTACAATGAAGGGCGGATGGACGGCTTCGCGTTCGGCGAGTACGGCCCCCTCTACGCGTACTCGCAGTTCGATCGACGCGACGTCCCCAGTTACTACGCGTGGGCCGAAGACTTCGTGCTGAACGACAACTGTTTCGCCTCGGTAGCTGGTGCGTCCTTCCCCAATCACCTGTTCTTCATCGCTGGCCGGGCGGGCGGCTCGATCGATAACCCAGAGAACATCCTGACCAAGCGGCTGAACGACGGCCGGGTCTTCAAGAGCTGGGGCTGCGACGCACACGGCGACGACGTGTATGTCTGGGTCGAGAACGAGCGCGGCGAGCTCATCAAGCACTCCACGTGTTTCCGCTTCAACACCGTCGGCGAGCAGCTGTCTGAGCAGGGGATCGACTGGGCGTACTACTCGGCGGACCCGTACCAGGCCGGCTACATCTGGCAGGCGTACTCGGCGATCGCGCAGGTCTACGAGAGCCGGGAGCTGCGGGACGAGCACATTTGGCCGGTCGACGACCTTCTCCGCGACATCGAGGCGGGCACCCTTCCCTCCGTGGTTTGGGTGACGCCGCGGTTTCAGCTCTCCGACCATCCGCCGTTCAGCACGAAGCATGCGCACAACTGGTTGACCGAGGTCGTGAACGCGATCATGCGCGGCCCTTTGTGGGACGAGATCGCGAGCTTCATCACGTGGGACGAGTGGGGTGGGCTCTACGTCCATGTCCGGCCACCGAAGATCGACCGGGTAGACCTGGGGTTTCGCGTTCCCATGCTCGTGATCTCCCCTTTCGCTAAGCGTGGCTACGTCGATGATGCACTCACCGAGTTCTCAGCGCCGCTGCGGTTCATCGCGGACAACTATGACCTCCCGACCTCACCTCTCGGATCCGGCGGGCGCACAACTTCGAGCACGTCTTCGACTTCGATCGGAAACCGCGCTCACCGAAGCCCGGCCGGACGGTCTCAGCCACGAACCGGTTCTGGGACTGGCCGGAGCACTTCGCCGAGTGGCCGCCGGCGCTCGACCCAGAGCCACCGACGATCAGGTACCCCTGATGCATCAGCACGAGAGCAGACGCTCGTTCCTGCGCCGCACGATCCTCGCCACGGGAGGCGTGTTCCTCGCGGCATGCACCCGGCCGTTCCGTCCGGAAGTCACCTGGCTCCCGCCGGCTCCGATGGGAACGGCGCCAGATCCCGTCGAGGTTGCGGCATTCGATACGGCAACACCGATCAAGCGGGTCATCTACATCATCAAGGAGAACCGAACGCTCGATCACATGTTCGGCCGGTTCCCGGGCGTCAACGGCGTGACGGTCGGGACGGACCGGGGCGTCCGCCGGCCACTCACACCGGCCACTCGCGGCGCGCTCGCACAGGACATCGCGCACTGCTACGACTGCGCGATCGAGGCGTGGAACGAGGGGAAGATGGACGGCTTCAACCGCGACGAGGCTTCGGACCGCGGTGCCTATACCCAGTTCCTTCCGGACGACCTCGGGAACTACCGACACTGGGCGGAGCGGTTCGTCCTGCTCGACAACTTCTTCACCTCGGCCCACGGGCCGTCGTTCCCCAATCATCTGTTCGCGATCGCCGCTCAATCGGGCGGGGCGTTCGAGAACCCCTATCAGGATAGGGGCGAGCTGGAGCGAAGGCATCGGTCGACAGGCTTGTTCAAGGCATGGGGATGCGACTCCCTCAGCAACGCCGAGGTCGCCATAAAGGACGAGGCCGGCACCGCGAGACGACGGTTCCCGTGTTTCGACATGGAGACCGTGGGCGATCTCCTCGACAGGAAGAGGACCCCCTGGGCCCACTACTCGGCCACCCCGTACCAGAGCGGCTATCTGTGGAACGCCTACTCGGCCATCTCGCACGTTCGGCGCAACCCAGAGCGGTGGCGGCGCCACTGCTTCCCGGTCGACGAGCTCGTCCGGCACATCCGCGAGGAGCGGCTGCCGTCCGTGACGTGGGTCACGCCGCGCTTCGAGGTCTCGGACCACCCCGAGTACAACTTCTGCTGGGGCGAGTATTGGACGACGAGGGTCCTGAACGCCGTCATGGGCAGCCCGATGTGGAAACAGACTGCGGTCTTCCTCACCTGGGACGACTACGGCGGCTTCTACGACCACGTCCCGCCGCCCCAAGTGGACGTCTTCGGCTTCGGGATCCGAGCGCCGATGGTGGTGATCTCGCCGTACGCGAAGCACGGCCATGTGAGCCACGAGCTGGCCGAGTTCTCCTCCCCCGTGCGGTTCATCGAGGACAACTGGGGACTCCCACAGCTCGCGGAGCGTGATCGCAAGGCCACGCCGCTGCTTGACTCGTTCGACTTCGAGCAGCGCCCACGACCGCCAGATCCACGGCAGCTGCCCAGCGACTGCGAGGGATCGATTTTTCCGGGGATCCACCCTGAGGTCATAGCTAGGAGAGGCTGATGGCCCGCAGATGGTGACCTGATCATGGAGAAGAAATTCGGGCTCCTCTCAAGAATCGGTGCAGGACCTGACCCCGGATCCTTGAAGTGACGTGCCCCTTCGGTTCTTCTTCCGCCTGGCGAAGGTGGGAAGAGCCGAGAGGGGCACGTGCAACTCGGGAGTCTCGTACGAACAACACTCGGGCTCAAGAACCATCGGGTGGAGGGGGTCACCGAGGAGAACGGCCGGATCGTGGTCACGCTCGATGCCATCGGCAGGCGGTGGCTGCCCTGCGCCGGCTGCGGGACGTTCGACCGGGTGCGGGACCGCCGGCCCGAGCGGAGGTGGCGTCACCTCCCGGTGTGGGATCACCCGGTGGAGCTGCGGTACCGACCGGCCAGGGTGGCCTGTTCGGGGTGCGGGAGCCCGAGGATCGAGATCATCCCGTGGTCGATCGGCAAGAGCCCGCTGTCCCGACCCCTCATCGCGGAGCTGGCCACCTGGTCGCGGCTGTTGGCGTGGGACACGGTGGCCGATCTGTTCGGGGTTTCGTGGGCCACCGTGGTCGCAGCGGTGGAGCAGGCCGTGGCCTACGGCCTGGCCCGTCGGGATCTCTCCGAGCTCCGGGTGATCGGGGTCGATGAGCTCAGCCGGAAGAAGGGCCACGTGTACCACACGAACGTGTACGACATCGGCTCGTCCCCCCGCCGGTTGATCTGGTCCGGGGAGGGCCGGAGCAAGAAGACGCTCGAGCGCTTCTTCCGCGATCTGGGCGATGAGCAGGCAAAACGCCTCGAGGCGGTGTGCTGCGACATGTGGGCCAACTACGTCGAGGTCATCAAGGTCCGCTCTCCCCAGGCCGCGCTGGTGTTCGACAAGTTCCACATCGTGCGCCACCTGCTGGAGGCGGTGAACGACGTGCGCAAGGCCGAGGCCCGCGCGCTCAGCAAGGACTTCCCGGAGTTGCTCAAGGGGACCCGGTACATCTTCTTGAAGAACCCGGAGAACCTCACCGACCACCAACGGATGCGTCTGGCCATCCTTGAGAAGCAGCGGGGGCTGAGGGTGCTTCGGGCCTACGAGCTGAAGGAGCTGTTCCGGCATCTGTGGAGCTACCGGTCGAAGACCTGGGCCAAGCGCTACCTGGACAAGTGGTTCTGGTGGGCCACCCACTCCGGGATCGAGCCCATCAGAGAGTTCGCCTGGATGCTCCGCCGCCACGAGGATGGGGTGCTCGCCTACTTCGATCATCGCATCGATAACGGGGCCGTGGAGGCCATGAACAACAACGCCAAGGCCATCAGTCACCGGGCTCGGGGGTTCCGCTCGGAGCACGCCTTCACGTTGGCGATGCTTCACTGCCTGGGCGACCTCGAGCTTCCGCCGAGCCCTCTCCGGTCCTCATGAAGGCCCTAGAGCATGCACAGATTCTTGAGAGGTCCCACATATTTTACAGCCCGCTGGTTCGAATCGTGAACGCCGGGCAGCACGTCTACAACGCGCCGACCATCGCCTTCGATGTGGATGAGGGGGAGCTCCAGGTGGCCGAGGGGAAGGTGGACTATGGGGTCGTGCACGACAAAGTGGTCTCGATCGACGTCGGCCCCAGCGCCAACGACGGGCTTGCCTGAAGGGCACAGAAACTCGGATTGGTCCCGTGACCAGGCGTTTTGGTAGAGCCCGTTGCCTCCTCGGGCCGGCCGTCGGTGGGGAATCTCCGCGTGAGATTCGGCCCGCGAGACACCTGTTTCGTGAACATTGTCTGGCCACACCGGAACCCATGGCTCATCTCCGGATGGCAGTGGGGGGAATCCATCGCGCAGCGTGGGGTGCACCCCTTCCCGCCGGATGCGCGATGGTCGCCCGGGCGCGGCGCCGACTACGACCCGCCGAGATCGGCGAGAGTCGC
>JBOGVI010000122.1:0-2436 GCA_050692695.1 Actinomycetota bacterium | reverse complement strand
CGGCGCTCGGCCCGGCGGACCACGCTTCGGGCAACGTCGAGAGCGGACGAGACCGGGTTCACCCCTGGCACCACGAACTCGTTCCGGAGGGGATGCTCGGCCACCAGCTCGTCGATCCGGGCCTCGAGCCGCTCTACCATCTTGACCGTCACAAGCGACACGCCGGGCTCGAGCCTCGAACGCTTCTTCGGGTTCGTGGCCAAGTCCGCGCCAACAACGAACAGCTCCCGCTGGAGCGTGAGGATCTCGTCCTTCAGTCCGGCGTCGTCGGCCAAGGCCCGGGCCAGGCCGAGAGCGGCCACGGCCTCGTCGGTTGTGCCGTATGCTTCCGTGGCCGGGTCTGCTTTGCTCACCCTGCCCCCGTACAGGAGCCCCGTGGTTCCGTCGTCCCCGGTCTTCGTGTAGATCCGCACCACGCGGCTAGGATAGCCTGAGGTCCAGGCGCCACCGGTTCGACGGGTGCCCCCGGGCCACATGGGAGCGACGGGTGCGACGAGGAGCACGGGTGGCTCGGGACCTTCGCCTTCGACGGGAGCGACAGGGGGAGCGGTGGCGTTCGTGCACCGGATGGGACCGGTTCGATCCGTGACCCACCGGTCCCCGGTGGCACACGGTGGTCATGAACCCCGCGAGGCTGCCACACTTCCCGGGCAACCCGGGACTTAGGAGCTCCCCGAGTCTCGCCGACACCCGGAGGCTGATGTGCAACATGTGACTCATGTGACTCTTGTGCGGCAGGTGGCACGGTGATAGGCTCCGGTCCCAAGCGTGGGGCTGGGCGGCCGGCGCAAGCCAGGTCGCCTGAGCGGGGCCCGACCGCCCGGCTCGACGTCTTCGGGCCCACCGTCGGCCGCCGCACCCGGCACGTAAGGAGGAGGCAATGCCGGAAAGTTCGGAGCTGTGGTCACCGCCATGGACACCCCGTTCCGGGAGGACCACTCGCTTGATCTGGACGGCGCCCAGGAGCTGGCCCGTCATCTGCTAGACCACGGCTCGGACACCCTAGTGGTGGCGGGCTCGACCGGCGAGTCGCCCACCCTCACCCACAAGGAGAAGCTCGAGCTGTTCCGAGCGATCATCGAGACCGCGAAGGGCAGGGGCAAGGTCCTCTGCGGTACCGGGACGTACAGCACCGCCGAGACCATCGAACTCTCCAGGCAGGCGGAAGGGGCCGGGGCCGACGGGCTCCTGCTGGTCACGCCGTACTACAACAAGCCCCCCCAGCGAGGGCTCCTTGAGCACTTCACCCAGGTGGCTGCGGCGGTCTCCATCCCCATCGTCGCCTACAACATCCCCGGCCGGACCGGCATCCGGATCGAGCACGGCACGCTCCTCGAGATGGCCAAGGTCTCGAACATCATCGGGGTGAAGGACTCCACCGGCGACTTCCAGGCCATCTCCCGCCTGATCAGCGAGGCCCCCGCCGACTTCGAGGTGTACTCGGGCGACGACTGGGCCACGTTCGGGTACATGTGCCTGGGGGCGATGGGCGTGGTGTCCGTGGCCTCCCACCTGGTGGGGGAGAGGATCCGCCAGCTCACGGACCTCGTGGCCGCGGGCGACGTCCCGGCGGCACGGAAGATCCACGAGGAGCTCTCGCCCCTGTTCAACACGCTGTTCATCACAACGAACCCCATCCCCGTGAAGACCGCGCTCGACATCCTGGGGCTGCCGGCCGGCCCGCCCCGGCTCCCGTTGGTTCCGGCCACCGCGGAGGAGCGGGCCAGGATCCAAAAGGCCCTGGTGGATGCCCGCCTCCTCTAGGCGCTCCGCCGGGTCCCCGGCCCGGGTGGTCTTCCTGGGCGGGGTGGGCGAGGTGGGGCGGAACATGGCCTGCGTCGAGCAGGACGGAAGGATCCTCATCCTCGACGTGGGCCTGTCGTTCCCCCACGCGGAGATGCCCGGGATCGACCTGGTCCTCCCGGACTTCGAGTACGTACGGGAGCACCTCGACCGGGTGGACGCGGCGGTCCTCACCCACGGGCACGAGGACCACATCGGAGCCCTCCCCTACCTGCTCCGGGAGTTCCGGCGGACCCTGTCGGTCTACGGGACGCCGTTCACGCTGGCGCTCCTCGAGGGGAAGCTGGAGGAGCACGGCGTCGGGGACCGAGCGGACCTTCGGGCCATCGTCCCGGGCGACGCCACGAGCGTGGGTCCGTTCTCGATGCGGTTCATGCGGGTCACCCACTCCATCCCCGACGGCGTGGCGGTGGCCATCGACACGCCGGTCGGGTCGATCCTGCACACGGGGGACTTCAAGATCGACCAAACCCCCCTCGACGGGCGGCCCACGGACCTGCACGCCTTGGCCGAGGAGGCCGGCCGCGACGGGGGCGTGCACCTGCTGCTCTCGGACTCCACCAACGCGGAGGAGGCCGGCTTCACGGCGAGCGAGCGGAGCGTGGGGCCGGTGCTCCAGGGCATCGTTTCCCG